>DATFWX010000103.1:0-6587 GCA_035258845.1 Polyangia bacterium
GCGCCTGGCCTGGGCCCAGCGCCTGGCCCCCGACGATCCCGAGGTTCGTGCCGCTGCCGCCGAGCTTTACGGAAAGATGCCGCGCTCGCGATAGACCCGCTGCAGCCGATCGAGCCCGATCGCGTAGGCGGCCGTCCGCAGGTCGAAGTTGCGCTCGGCCGCCAGCTCGCGCACCTGCTCGAAGGTGGTCTTCATGCGCGTTTCCAGCCGCGTCTCCACCTCTTCGAGATCCCAGCGCTCGCTGCGCTTGTTCTGCAGCCACTCGTAGTAGCTGACGATCACGCCGCCCGAGTTGGCCAAGATGTCGGGCACCAGGTCGATCCCGCGCTCGGCCAGGATCTCCTCCGCTTCCGGATAGGTGGGCCCGTTGGCCCCCTCGACGATGAGCTTGACCTTGAGCGCCTTGGCTTCCTCGACCCCGATCTCGAGCTCGAGGGCGGCCGGGATCAAGATGTCGGCCTCGAGGGCGAAGAACTCCTGGCGCGAGATCGGCTTGGCACCGCGGTACTCGACCACGCTGCCGGTATGGGCCACGTGCTCGGCCAGCTTGTGCGGGTTCAAGCCCTCCGGGTTGGCGATGTAGCCCCGGTAGTCGCCGGTCGCGATCAGCGTGGCGCCGGTCTTGGCCAGGATGCGCGCAGTGTGCGAGCCCACGTTGCCGAAGCCCTGGACCATGAAGGCCTTGCCGTCGAGGTCGAAGCGATTCTCGCGCGCCCATTCGGTGATGCAGTGCACCACACCCTGGCCGGTCGCGGTCTCGCGGCCCGGCGAGCCACCCGCCGCCACCGTCTTGCCGGTCACCACGCCCCGCACCTCCTGGCGTTCGGTGCCGACCACATTCATGTACGTGTCCATCATCCAGACCATGGTCTGGGCGTTGGTGCCCACGTCGGGCGCGGGAATGTCCCACTCGGGCCCGATGTTGGAGCCGAGCGCGTGCGTGAAGCGGCGTGTGACGCGCTCCAGCTCCGACTTCGAGTGCAGGCGCGGGTTGAACTTGATGCCGCCCTTGGCGCCGCCGAATGGGATCTCGTGCAGCACCGATTTGTAGGTCATCCAGGCCGCCAGCGCCTTCACCTCGTCGAGCGAGACCTCTTCGTGATAGCGCATGCCGCCCTTGAACGGCCCCATGATGTTGCTGTGCTGGATGCGGTAGCCCTTGAACGCCCGGTAGCTGCCGTCGTCCATGCGCACCGGAAAATTGATGATGAGCTCGTTCTTGGGCTGCGACAGGATGGTGTGCACATCGGGATCGAGCGCGATTGCGCGCGCAGCCTTGTCGAGCTGCTTGCGCGCGACCTCGTGCAGATTGGGCTTTTCAGCAAGCGATTTGGCGGTTGCGACCATCGGTGTCTCCGCGGTGGATGCGCATCCATATCCCCTTGCAGGGAGTTCCGTCAAGCAAACTCACAACGCGCCGCGTCACCCCAGGCAATGCAACCACAGAGGCCACAGAGAACACAGAGGATCTGAATGGTACCGTTTCGGTTCTCTGTGTTCTCCGTGTTCTCTGTGGTTAAGCTTCTAGCGCATAAATGGATTCTTTGCGGGTGCAGGAGGCGACCCTGGCCATTGCGGCCGAGGCACGGCGCGACTGGCGCTACGCCTCCGACGTGATTGCCCGGGGCTTCCGGCGCGCGCGCCACCTTGCGAGCGCCGAACGGCGCGAGGTGGCCGAGCGGGTCTACGGGCTCATCCGCATGCATCGGCGCGTGGACGCGGTGTGCGCCTGGCTCCTGCGGCCGCGCGGCCTTGGGCCGGCCGACCTGCCGGCGCGCGACCTCGACCTTTTGCGCTATCTGGTCTACCGGGTGACGCTCGAGGGCGCGCCCGTCGAGGCAGCGGCGGCGGAGCTTTTGCGCCTCCGGGTCGACCCGGCTGCACTGGCCCGCACCGACCAGGCGCTTCACGACCATCCGGGGCTCGAGCTGTCCTACCCCGACTGGCTGATCGAGCGCGCGCAGGCCGAGCTGGGGGCGGCCGAGGCGCGGGCGCTGCTGGAGGCGCTCAATCAGCGGGCCCCGCTGGCGGTGCGCGCCAACACCGTGCGCATCGATCGCGAGCAGCTGGCCGCGCGCCTTCTGGCCGAGGGCGTCGCCAGCCGGCCGCTTGGGCTGGCAAAGGGCGGGCTCGAGCTGGAGACGCGCGTCAACGTGTTTGGGCTGCGCGCATTTCGCGAGGGGCTGTTCGAGGTGCAGGACGAGGCCAGCCAGCTCATCGCCGAGCTGTGCGCGCCGCCGCGGCGCTCGACCGTGGTCGACGCCTGCGCGGGCGCGGGCGGCAAGACGCTAGCGCTGGGCGCGGCGATGGACGGCCAGGGCCGCCTGCTCGCGCTCGACATCGACGAGCGCAAGCTGGGCGAGCTGCGGAGGCGGGCGGCGCGGGCGGGCCTACACAACGTGCAGGCGCTGGCAAACCACGCCGCCCCGCCCGGCCTGCAGGCGGCTCGGGTGCTGGTCGACGCGCCCTGCTCGGGCCTGGGCGTGCTGCGCCGCAACCCGGAGGCGCGCTGGCGGCTCACGGCGCAGGAGGTGGACGCGTTTCCAGCCCGGCAGCTGACGCTTCTCGAGAGCTACGCGCCGCTGACCGCGCCCGGCGGCCGCCTGATCTACGCCACCTGCACGTTCCTGCGCGCCGAGAACGAGGACGTGGTGCTCGCCTTTGCCGCGCGTCACCCGGAGTTTGTGGTCATGCCGGCCAAGGAGATCTTGAGCGCGCCGCGGGCGGCCCAGCTGGGCGATGGGACCTTTGTTCGCACCTGGCCGCATCGCCACGGCACCGACGGCTTCTTCGGCGCCGTGCTACGGAGGCTCCCGTGACCGTGCGCGCCCACCTTCTGGGCCGCGAGGACCTGTGCGCCCTGGAGCCAGACTGGCGCGCGCTCGCACGTGCGGTCGGCACCGGGGACCCCGCGCTCGCGCCGGCGTGGACCCAGGCGCTCGCGGACGCGCTGCCGGCGGGCTGCGAGATCTGCGTGGGCGTGGTGCGGGAGGGCCGTGACCTTTTGGCCGTGGCGCCGCTCGTGCGCACCGAGGTCCGCCTGGCGCGCGCATGGCCGACCCAGGTGCTTTCGCCGCCGGGGGCGCTGCTGTGGGGCCCGGCCGCGCCCGCCTCTTCGGTGCTGCTGTCCGCGCGGGGCGCCGAGGTGCGGGCCGCGGCCGCGCTGCTCGAGCGCCTGTTCGACGCCCGCTGGGACCTTTTCGACCTGGCCACCGTCGACGAAGCGGCACCCGCGCGCGTGCTCCTGCCCTCGGTGTGCACGCGCTTGGGCCGGGTCAGCCAGATCGCCACCGCCGCGAGCGTTCCCTGTGCCCGGCTCGCCGGCTCGTACGAGGACTACGCGCAGGCGCTCGCGCTGGTGGGGCGCCCGGCCGTGCGGCGCGGGCTGCGCGAGCTGGACGCCCAGCTGTGCGAGGGAGCGGGGGCAGTGCCCGAGCTTTTGTCTCTCTTGCGACGGCAAGCCAGCGCGCGCGGCCGGCCGCCCTTCGGCGCCGCGGGCGCGGCCGGGCTGAGGGCGCTGATGCGACGGTTCGGCGAGGAGGGTGCGGTCCGCATCGGGGTGGCCGCCCGGGCCGGCCGCACGGTGGCCGGCCTGCTCGCTCTCGCCACCGGCGACACGCTGACCGTGCTCGCGCGGCCGGTCGATCCCGAGGCTGCCCACACCGAGGTGGCCGATGCTCTGGTGGCGACCTACCTGCGCGGCGCCCTGGCCGACGGCGCGACCGCGCTGCGGCTGCCGCCGGGCGACTCGCCGTGCGAGCGCTTCGCGACCGGAACCCGGCGCGTGTTTCACCTGCGCCTCTACGGTCGTACCGTGGCGGGCCGGGTGATGGGCCGTAGTGCGGCCGTGGCGGCGCGGGCGGCCCCGCGGGCCCGGGCCGCCCTGGAGAGGCTGCGCGGCCGAGCCGGCACCGGCTCCCTCGGGCCCCCTGTGCCCGCGAGCTGGGCGGGAGCGCGCAAGCTGGCCTGGACCCGGCTTTCGCTGTATCGAGGCGAGCTGCCGGACAGCCAGACCCTGCCCTGGCAGACTGGCGACGGCCTCGAGCTGGCGCCCATGACGCTGGCCCAGTTCGAGGGGCTCGAGCCCACGCGCCGCCAGCTGCTGTGCCGAACGCTCGAGCTCCAGGAGGCCTACTGCCGCCACAAGTGGGCGCGCGGCGATCGCGTGCTGCGCGCCGATCTCGACGGCCAGCCGGCGGGCATCCTGTGGTGCGCGCTGGGTGCGGTCTATGTGCCGGAGCTGGACCGTGAGGTGCGACCGGGCCCTTCGGCCTGCTACGTGCACGACGTGTTCGTGGCGCCGTGGGCGCGCGGCCGCGCGGTCGCACCGGCTCTTCTGGCGCGGCTCCACGACCAGATGCGTGCCACCGACGTCCACCTCATGTGGGCTCTGGTCCGGCGCGACAACCGGGCCTCGGCGCGTGCGTTCGAGAAGGCCGCGTTTGTCCCGGTTTGTGAGGTCTTGTATGCGCGGGTCGGCGGCGCGTCGCACCTTTACACGCGACCCGCCCATCCGGACGCGCACAAGCTGCTCGGATTGTAACCGCCCGGTTCCAGATCGCTTCCCTGGGTCGCGCGGCGATCTGCTACCATAGTCTGATGGGAGTTCTGTGGCCGGCGATCGCGACCCTGCTCCAGAGTGTGCTTGCGACCAGCGCGCCCGCGCCCCGCGCTCTCGCGGCGCCGGTGGTTTCGCGACCGGGTGCATTGGCCGGTAAGACCATCTACCTGGCCCCCGGGCAGGGTTTCCTCTACGACCCGGCGGCGGGCCGCTGGCGCACCCAGAGCGGCGCCAGCTTTGGCCTGGTCGGGGATCTCGAGAGCGTCGAGAGCGTGAGCGGCTGGCTCATCCCGTACCTTCTGGCAGCCGGCGCGGACGTGGTGCCGTTGCGCGAGACCGACCTGGGAACCGATATGGTGATCGTCGACGACAGCGATGCCGGCTCGTACGTCGAGCGCGGCGACCCGGCCAAGTTTCACAACGGGCCCGGGCCCGCCTTCGGACACTACACGGTTCCGCTGCGCGGCGCCCAGAACCCATTTCTGCTGGGCCAGAGCCGCCTCCTGCAGACCACTCTTTCCGAAACCGCGCGCGCGGTTTATGCGCCCGCGCTGCCCCGCTCGGGCTTTTACAACGTCTACGTGTCCTATGTCGCCGATCCGAGCCGCGCCACCGACGCCCACTACATCGTCCACCACGACGGCGGCGACACCGACCTGCGGGTGAATCAGCAGCGCCACGGCGGCACCTGGGTGTTCTTGGGCCGCTTCCATTTCTGGGCCGGCGGCGGTGGATCGGTTGCCCTGGTCAACGATTCCAAGACCGGGGTCACCGTGTCCGCGGATGCGGTGCGCTTCGGCGCCGGCCTGGGCGATCGGGCCGAGGATGCCTGTGCCTGCGCCTCTGGCCGCCCGCGGGCGGACGAGGCCGCGGCCTACTACGCGCAGTTTGCAGGCGCGCCGATGGCGGTGTGGAGCGCCGGCGACCAGGCCGCGCGTGCGCGCATGGCGGCCTGGGTGCACACGTGCGGCGAGGACGCGGTCTACCTGTCCTGGCAGTCCAACGCCCGCGACGGCCTGGCGCGCGGGACCGAAACCTTCATCTATGGCGACAACCCGCCCAACGGCAGCTTCACGCCGCGCGCGAGCGCGGGCTCGGACCGGCTGGGCGCGCTGGTGCACGCGGCCCTGATTCGCGCCTTGCGCGCGGACTGGGACCCGAGCTGGAACGACCGGCACCTGCAGAGCGCAAACTTCGCCGAGCTCAGCCCGGTCGACAACCCCGACATGCCGGCCATCCGGGTCCAGGTTGCGTTCCGCGATCAGCCCGACGACGCGGCCGCGCTGCACGAGCCTCACTTCCGGCGCATCGCGGCGCGGGCGATCGTGCAGGGCATCATCCAGTTCTTCGCCGAGCAGGCCAGCGAGACGGTGCTTCTACCGCCCGAGCCGCCCACGCACCTGGCGGCCCGCACGGTCGCGCCCGGGAAGCTGGCGCTGACCTGGAGCCTGCCCGCGCGCGACCCCGCGGGCGGCGACCTCCCCACCGGCTACCAGGTCTACTCGTCGGAGGACGGGCTTTCGTTCAATAACGGTCAGTTCGTCGGGGCCTCGCCACTCATCGTCGATCTCGCGCCCGGCCAGCTCCGGTTTTTCCGAGTGGCCTCGCGCAATGCGGCCGGGGTGTCGCTGCCGTCGCGCGTGGTGGGCGCGCTGATGGGCCGCAACGCGCGCTCGCGTGCGCTGGTGATGATCGACTTCGATCGGCTCGACGCCACCGCGCTGACGGCCGAGGACGACAGCGGCTTGGGCATCGGAACCGTGCAGCGCATGTTCCTGGAGCGGGCCAACGACGGCACCTACGCGCGCCTGCACGGCGACGCCCTGGGATCGTGGCCGCTCGCCTTTGACAGCGCGACCTCGGACGCGGCGGTGGCCCTCGGCGACTACGAGTTTGTCGATTGGGTGGCCGGGCGCAACAATCGGCTCGATGCGGCGGTGTCGGCTCGTCTGGTGAGCTTTCAGGCGGGCGGTGGCAAGCTCCTGGTGACCGGGACCGACTTTATCAAGGCCGCGGGCAGCAACGT
>DATFWX010000104.1:0-22618 GCA_035258845.1 Polyangia bacterium
CCCCGGCGGTCACGGTGGTGCCGGTTGCGCCCGTCGATGCGACGGTCAAGGTGCTGCCGCTGCCCCCGCTCGAGCCGGTCCAGGAAGCCAGCAAGCGCGCGCCGCCCCCGGCGACCAAGATGGCCGCGACCAAGGAGCCCAGCAAGCCGACCGCGGCCAAGGAGCCCAGCAAGCCGACCGCGGCCAAGGAGCGGCCCAAGCTGGCGGCCGCGCACGAGCGCCCCTCCGAAAAGACCGCGCCGGCCCCGGAAAAGCCGTGGCCACCGCGCGAATCGGCCACTCCGGCGCCCAAGATCACGCCGCCCAAGAGCGCGACCCTGCCGCCGCTCAAGCCGGTGCCCCTCAAGGTGGGGGCCCGCGAAGCCCCTCCGCCGGCCGAGAAGCCGGCGCCCTCGACCTCGGGCACGATCATCGATCCCTACGATCAGCCGAGTGCCTCGCCCAGCCCGACACCCGAGGACGCGCAGGCGGAGGGCTACGTGAAGATGGGCCGGCTGTTCTTGCAGCGCAACGATTTCGCGAAAGCGGCGGCCGCGTTCAACCGAGCCCGTGAGTACGATCCACGCAACCCGGACGCCATCTGCGGGCTGGGCCAGATCTCTTACCAGCAGGGCAAGTACGAGGATGCAACGGTTCACTTCCGGGCCGCGGTGCGACTGGCCCCGCACCGGGCGGGCTTTCGGGTCTGGCTGGGCCATGCCCTGCTCGGCAGCGGCCACCCGCGCGAGGCCGAAGCCGAGTACCGGGCGGCGCTCAAGGCCGATCCGACCAACGAGCCGGCCCGCCAGGGGCTCGAGGCTGCGCTCAAGCGCTGATCAGCGCCACTTTTTCTTTTTCGTGTGCTTGCGGGGACGAGGGCCGGGGGCCTCGTCATCGCGCCGCCCGAACGAAGGCATCACGCCCTGAGGTCGCCAATGGGAGATGTGAAGGGCGATGCGGGCGGACCGATAGGAGCTGCGCAGGCGGATCCGCCCGCGCCCAACCGTGACCTGCGAGCCGCGCTCGTTCATGTCGGGTTTGGAACCTCCTTCCTGGCTGCCGGCCTGTTCCGCGAGGCCAGATGAAGTGACCCTACGCTACATGGCCCTATATCCCGCGTCAAATTTTTCACCAGCTTGGGGGCTCGCCGTGATACGATGCCCAAGGAGGCGTATGTCCAGGAGCGAAGCTCGCAGAGGGCCTGGTCGGGCTCCGAAATGACCACCAGCGACAAGTACGATGTCTACGTGGAGGGGGTCTGGGACAGCTCGCCGGCCGGCATCCAGCGCGCCGTGCAGGCGCTCGCGCCGCGCCTGGCCATGCCGCCCGAGCGGGTGACCAAGTTGCTGACCGGCCGCTTTCGGGTGCGAACGGCGGTCGACCAGGACACTGCGCGCGAGCTGGTGCACCAGCTCGAAGAGCATGGGCTTCGGGTGGCGGTGGCGCCCACCGGGTCGCGACCGGCCACGCGGGCATCGGGAGCCGGAGCCTCGGCGGCGGTGTCGCGAGCGCCCACCACCCCCGCGCTCGCGCCGGCACGCGCGGCGCCGCCGGCCCCGGCCCTCCTGGCCGACGACGACGGCGGGATCTCGATCGGCGGGCTGGACGGGTCGGGCGGCGACTTCTTGCCGTCCTCGTTTGGCCCGGCGACGGCAGCCCAGGATGAGCGACTGGAGCTGACCAGCCGTCTGCCACCGCCCCGGCCGGCAAGCCTGCCCGGACCGCGGCCGCCACCACCTCCGCGCGCGACCAGCAAGCCACCCGCCGCCTCCCCGCCGCGCGAGTTCGCCCCGCCCGACCCGGCCGAGGACCGACCGATCGATCTGGCCATCGATCCCCGCTCCCGACTGCGCTCGCTGCCCCCGAGCACGGCCGAGGTCGGGCCTACCGCCCCGCCCGCTCCCGCGCCCGCGCCGGCCGCTCCCGTCCCGTCGGGTCCCTCACGCGTTCCGGCCACCCGCGGAGGTGCGGCTCGCGTCAGCCGCCCCCCGAGGACCACCGGCGCCGATACCCGGTCGGCCGTGCGCAGCGCGCTCGGGCGCGGGCTGGCGGTGCTGGTGGTGGCGCTCGCGATTGGCTACTTTCCGGCCCAGATCTACGCCGATCACGTGGACGCGACGCAGATCAAGAAGCTGGCCCTCGAGCGCGCGGATCTGACGGTCAATCCGTGGAAGGTGGAGCTCCGGCATCGCACGCCGGCCGAGGTGAGCCGTGAAATCGACCAGCACCGGTTTCACGCCACGCTCCTCATGATGGCCATCTGGGGCGCCGTGGCGGCGCTCCTGGGCGCGCTGGCCTATCTTCTATTTTGAGGGCTCGAGGGCCTCGCTCTCGGCTTCCTGAGCCGCTTTCTTGCGGGTCCGGCCCACCAGCCAGGCGATGACGATCGACATGTTGTAGAGCAGCCACAGCGGAATCGACATCAGGCACTGCGAGAGCACGTCGGGACCCGGGGTCAGGATTGCGCCCACCGTGAAGCAGATGATGACCGCGTACTTGTTGAACCGCCACAACGCGCGCGCGCTGACGATACCCACCGAGGCCAGGAAGGCCAACACCAGCGGCAGCTCGAACACCAGCCCGAACGCGAGCAGCATCTTCATCGAGAAACCCATCACCTGCTCCATCATCAGAACCGGCTTGATGTTGACGGGTGTCGCGAACCCGAAGTTGACTCGGTGCCCGAACAGGGTGGTCCAGGAGCCGAGCTGGGCCTTCGAGTAGCCCAGAAAGAACGGGTAGGCCAGCGGCAGCACGACCAGCTGGCAGAACACGGCGCCGCCGACGAAGAACAGCACCGAGAACACCGTAAACGGCAGGACCAGGCGCTTCTCGCGCTGGTACAGGCCGGGCCCGATGAAGCGCCAGAGCTGCCAGAAGATGACCGGCGCGCCGAAAAAGATGCCGGCGATCATGGCCACCTTGAAATAGACCCAGAACGGCTCGATGGGCGAGGCGAAGTTGATGTCGGCCGTCATGTTCGCTTTGACGCACGCGTCGGCGAGCGGCTTGATGAGAAGGACGAACAGCTCCTCGGAGAAGAAGCCCGCGATGATGCAACCGGCAACATACCCGAGCACGGCCCGGCGCAGGCACACGCGGAGCTCCGCCAGGTGCTCCATGAAGGGCATGCGCTTGTCCTTCTGGGCCATCAGGACGGCTTCTTGTCGGACTCGGAGGCGGGCGGCCCGGGTGAGGCCGCCGGTGCAGGCGATTGCGACTGCGATTGCGACTGCGATTGCGATTGCGACCGCGCCACCACCGCCTCCGCCTGCGCACGCGCCAGCCGCTCTGCCTCCGCCTCTCGCGCGGCCGGGTCGAGCTCTTGCCGACGCGCTTCTTCGCGCCGCCTGAGCTCCTCCGGCGAAAGCGTCACCGCTTCATGCAACTCCTCGAATGGCTTTCGGATCTCGTCGTCGGCCGTGATTTCCTGCTTGACCTCGTCGGCGGCCTTGCGGAACTCGCGAATGGCCTTGCCCAAGTCCTGCGCGAGCTTGGGCAGCCGCGCCGGCCCCAGCACGATGAGGGCGACGATGAAGATGACGATGAGCTCGCCCATTCCTAAGCCGAACACGGCATTGATATACCCCGGGAACGCGCTTTTCGCCAGTCGATCGGCGCCGCTCAGCGGCGCTCGCCGACCACGTGGCGCAGGCGCGCAATGCCCGTGTTCAGGGCGTCGAGCACCTTCTGGATCTCGGTCACCCGCGCCTCCTGGCGCCGCATCAGGTCGCGCATCGAGTCGACGGCCAGCAGGATCTGCTCGCCGCCGCGCGCCTGCTCGCGCTGCGCGCTGTTGAGCTGGCTGACCATTTCGCTGATCGATTCGATGGCTCGCGTGATCTGTTTTCCGCCCCGCGTCTGCTCCTGGCTCGAGCGCTCGACGTGCTTGGTGATGGTCTTCATGCGCTCGGCGCTCTTCATGATCTGCTCGGAGCCCTTGGCCTGCTCGGCGGTCGCGGTCGCGATCTGCTGGACGGTCTCGGCGATCGAATTGATGGCGTCGGTGACCTGCTTGGAGCCGCGCGCCTGCTCGACGGTCGCGCGCGCGATCTCCTGGACCATCTGGGTCGAGCGCTGCGCCGACTCCAGGATGCGCCGCAGCGCGTCCTCGGCCTGGTGGCTCACCTTGACGCCCTCGTCGACCGAGCGGGCGCCGCGTTCGACCGCATCGATGGCGTTCTTGGACTCCTGCTGCACGCTCTTGATCAGCTCCGCGATCTCCTTGGTCGACGCGCCCGCGCGCTCGGCCAGGTCCTTGATCTCATCGGCCACCACCGCAAAGCCCTTGCCGTGCTCGCCCGCCTGCGCGGCGATGATGGCCGCGTTGAGCGCGAGCAGGTTGGTCTGCTCGGCCACGTCGTCGATGACGTTCAGGATCTTGCCGATCTCGCCGATCTTCGTGCCCAGGTTGGCAATCACGCGCACCGCCTCCACCGACGAGTCCTTGATGCGGTTGATGCCCTCGATGGTCTGGTTGATGGCGTCGACGCCGGAGCCGGCCGCGCGGGTCACCTCCTCGGACAGGCGCGCGGTTTCATTGGCGTTGGTCTCCACCTGGTGGATCGAGATGTCCATCTCGTTCATCGACGAGCTGGTCTCCTCGGCGGTCGACGACAGCGCCTCGATGTTCTTGGCCACCTCCTTGATCGAGAACGTCATCTCCTCGATCGAGGTGGCCGACTCCTGGACCGACGAGGCCAGGCCCATCATGTTCTCGCTGACCTCGTCGTTGGCGGCCGCCATCTCCAGGATCGAGGACGACGACTCCTCGGCCGCCCCGGCCAGGGTTTCCACGTTCTCGGCAATCCCTTTGAGCGACGCGGTCATCTCGTGCATCGAGGCCGCGGTTTCCTCGATTGCGCCGCCGAGCTGGTCGCGCGACTGCACCAGCTCCAGCATCTTCTGCCCGAGCTCGGTAATCAGGCGCGCCTGTTCCTCGGCCTGCTGCTGAAAGTGCGCGAGCTGCTTGCGCAGCGACTTGCGCATGACCTCGACCTCGGCCGCCAGGTCACCGAGCGGGCCGTCGTCGTCGACCGGGACGGCGCGGCCGAACTCACCCTCGGTCATTGCGCGCGCGGCTCGCTGCAGCTCCTGCAGGCGTGCTCCGTCGCGCAGCGAGCCCACGAGGCCGGGCAGGCCGGCCAGCAGGATGGCCGCACCGACCGCGGCGGCCGCCACCATCTGGCCCGAGGTCATGCCGATCGGGAGCGCCAGCGCCAGCGCGAGCAGCAGCGGGACGCCCGCCATGAACAGCAGGCGCGTACCGCGGGACGGGGGGCGCCGGGTGACTTCGGGCATTCTCCGGAGTCCGCATCATATCGAAATCCGTCGAGAAATGCAATTTGGGCCAAAACTTGGCAGTTTCCGGCTCAGAACAGCTTCATCTGCGCCGGCGCCAGCGGACGGGCATCGCAGCCGCGGCGGCGCAGCTCGGCCGACAAATCGGACGCGCGCGCGCCGGTTACGTGCACGCGGCGCGGGGCGACGGTCTCGACGAACCCGATCAGCGCGGCCAGGTCGGTCGGCTCGGGCGCCGAAAAAATCTGGCGCGCCTCGAGCGCGGCCAGCGCGCGGGCGCCCCGCCCCGCGGGCGGCCACAGAAGCACCGCGCCGCGCGGCAGGCGGCCCCGGAAGCTGCGCACGCGTGGCAGCACGATGCCCAGCCGGCCGTATGCGCGCGCATGCGCAAGCAGGTCCCGGTGCGCGCACAGCGGAAAGCGCGCCGCCAGCTCGACCATCAGATCCTGCGCCGGCCCGGGCGACTCGGCCAGAACGACCGGCTGCCGATCGGCAGCCAGCGCCTGCTCGAGCGCCCCCGTCAGATCGGCCAACGCCCGTGCGCGCGGTGGCTGCGCCAGATCGCGCGGCGCCGCCAGCACCAGCACGTCGCAGGAGCGCAGCCCGGCCGGGGGCGCGGTCGCGGTGCCGGCCGGTGCAACCGCGCCTGCGTAGAGGAGCCGCCCGCGCTCGGTCTCCACGGCCGCCTGGGCGCCGCCGACCATGCTGCCCGACGGCACAAGCTCGATCCGCAGCGGCCCCAGAGCGAGCGGATGCCCGTATTCGCCCAAGAGCGGCGCGTCGCGCTCGCGCAGCCCCAGTAGGGCCGAGGTCGCGGGCGTCGCCAGCACCTTGCCGGGCCGTCCCAGCCGCACCCGCGCGTCCGACACCAGCGACAGATGGTGACGGCGCGGGGCATCGAACCACAAGAGCGACCCGGCCAGGTGAACGCCATCGCGCCAGACGATTTCGGGAAGCTCCGTCTGCGCGCGCCGCCTGGGCATGCTGGCGGCGCATCCTACCATGGCGCCGTGTTATAACGCCCATCCGACTTCCCGATGAACGCTCCGGCACCTCCCTCGCGCGGCGCGCTCGGCGTGCTGTTCCTGACGGTCTTTCTCGACCTGCTCGGCTTCGGCCTGGTCATCCCGATCCTGCCGCTCTATGCCAAGCACCTTGCGCTCGCTCCGGCCATGATCGGGCCGCTGTTTGCCAGCTACTCGACCATGCAGTTTCTGTTTGCGCCCATGTGGGGCATGCTCTCGGATCGGGTCGGGCGGCGACCGGTGCTTCTGGTCAGCGTGTTCGGATCGATGGTCGCCCACGGGCTCATGGCCTCGGCGCACGGGCCCGCGCTGCTGTTCGTCGCGCGCTCGTTTGCGGGCCTGTGCGGAGCCAACCTGTCGGCCGCGCAGGCCTACATCGCGGACGTGACCAGCGAGCGCGACCGCGCCCGCGGGATGGGCCTGATCGGCGCCGCGTTCGGGATCGGGTTCGTGCTGGGCCCGGCCATCGCCGGCATCGTGTCCAAGTTTTACGGCATCGCGGCGCCATTCTGGTTCGCCAGTGGGCTGGCGGCGGTGAACCTGATCTCGGCGGCGCTGCTTCTGCCCGAGCCGCCGCATGCCGTGCGCGCGCAGGCACCGCGGCCGCGCCTGGCCGCGATTGTCAGCGCGCTGCGCACGCCCGAGCTGGCGCCGCTGCTTCTCATTTTCTTCCTGGTCACGTTTGCGTTCGCCAAGCTGGAATCGACCTTTTCACTCTGGCTGGCCGAGCCGCCCTTCCGCTACGACGAGGCCCACGTGGGCTACGTGTTCACCTACATCGGCGTGCTGTTGATCCTGGTCCAGGGTGTGCTGGTGGGGCGGTTGGCGCGCCGTTTCGGCGAGGCCCGGCTGATCAAGGTGGCGACCGCTCTTCTGGCCGCCGGCATCGCTCTGCTGCCGATCGCTCATTCGGTTCCGGTGCTCCTGCTCGTGATCCTGCCCATCACGTTCGGCAATGGGCTCAACAACCCCTCCACGAGCGCGCTCATCTCGCGCCTCTCGCCGCCCGACCGGCAGGGTGAGGTCCTGGGGGTGGCGCAGTCGATGTCGAGCCTGGGCCGCATCTTCGGCCCGCCCACCGGGACTTTCCTGTTCGCGCACGTGAGCAAGAATGCGCCTTACCTGGTCGGGGGCGCCATCATGGCGACCGCGTGCCTGCTTGCGCTTGCGCGCGTGCGGACGGCCAAGCGCGGCGCGCCCGGTGAGGATGCGCGCGTGCGGTTGTAGAAGAAGTCAGAACGCCCAGCGGGCGTAAAAGTACACGTAGGGGGCGGCGAACAGGACGCCGTCGATGCGATCGAGCAGGCCCCCGTGCCCCGGCAGCAGCACCCCCGAGTCCTTGACCCCATAGGCGCGCTTGAGCAGCGACTCGCACAGATCGCCCACCTGCCCGAGCGCGCCCGCCGGCAGCGACAACGCGGCGGCGTGGCCCCAGCCGAGCCAGGGCATGTACCACACGTGGGCGAGCGCGGCCGCGGCGAAGCTGCCCGCCAGGCCGCCCACCGCTCCTTCCCAGGTCTTGCCCGGGCTGACCTTGGGATACAGCTTGTGCCGGCCCGCGATGCGACCGGCCGCATAGGCCCCGGTGTCGCCGAACCAGGTCACGGTCAGGAGCAGAAACACCCACGCGCCGCCCCGATCGCCGTGGTCGCGCTTGAGCAGCGCGATATAGGTCAAGAGCGCGCAGTACAAGACCCCGTACGCGGTCGTGCCCACCCGCGCGATCGCGGTCTTGATGTCGTCGCCCGAGCGAAACAGGTAGAAGCCGAAGGCGGTCACCACCACGCCCGCACCAGCCGCAACTGCGATGTTGTCGACCCAGTACAGGAGTGCCGCGTACCCGACGCCCAGCACGATGCCGAACCCGCGCTCGATCGCCACCGCGGTCGTGATCGCGAAGTACTCGCGCAGGGCCAGACTGGTCGCCAGCATCACCAGCGCCCACACTGCAATCGGATTGGACCAGCGGATGGCCAGGATGAGCAGCGGCGCCAGCCCGGCCGCGGTCAGCAGGCGCGCGGACAGGTTGGACAGCTGCGCGCCTTCAGCCATCGTGGTGGACGACGTGCTCGGTCACGTCGGGCAGCGTACGCAGTCGGGTGCGCAAGAAGCTCGGCAGAAGGCGCGTCGGCCCGAGCTCGTCGAGCCGGTGCCAGCGAAACTCCTGACCGGGCTCGCGCGCCGGCACCTCATCGGCCTTTTCGAGCTGGGCCGGGAGCACCATCAGAAAATACAGCGCCAGCTCGTGATGCGCCGTCCCGCGGTACTGGTAGAAGTTTTCGACCGTGAACAGCAGTCGACCGACTTGTACCACAGCGCCCAGCTCCTCGCTCATTTCGCGGGCCAGCGCGGCCGCGGCCGGCTCGCCCAGTTCCGGGTGGCCGCCCGGCAGCACCCAGAAGTCGTCGCCCGGGCCCCGCTCCAAAAGCACACGCTCGCCTGCACAGGCGATTCCGGCCACGCGGTAGTTGAACCGGGCCGGCACCTTCAGGGTCGGCTGCGCGCCTGCTCGCCGGTGCGCCCGAAGCGGCGCTCGCGGCGCTGGTAGGCCTCGATGGCGGCGTACAGCTCACCGCGGGTAAAGTCGGGCCACAGCGTCTCGGTAAAATACAGCTCCGCGTAGGCTGCTTCCCAGAGCAGGAAGTTGGAGATGCGCAGCTCGCCGCTCGTGCGGATGATGAGGTCGGCCTGCGGCAACATGCTCGTGCACAGATGCGCCTGCACGCACGCCTCGTCGATCTGGTCCGGATCCAGCTGTCCCGCCGCGGCCTCGCGCGCCAGCGCGCGGGCGGCATCCACGAACGCCTCGCGCCCGCCGTACGAGAGGGCCAGGCACAAGGTCATGGCCTGGTTTTTCGCCGAGTCGCGCATGAGATCGTCGAGCGGCTTGCGCACGAAGCCGGGCAGCCGCTCGACCTCGCCCACCGCCACCAGGCGGATGGCGTTGTCCATGATCTCCGACCGCTCCTCGTGGCAGTAGTCGTGCAGGAGCTGCATGAGCACGGCCACCTCGTCGGCCGGACGGTCCCAGTTCTGCATCGAGAACGCGTACAGCGTGAGCGCCTGCAGGCCCAGCTCGCGCGCCGCCCGCACGGTGTCGCGCACCGCATCGGCGCCCTTCTTGTGCCCCTCGACCCGCGGCAGGCCCTGCCGCTGCGCCCAGCGGCCGTTGCCGTCCATGATAATGGCAACGTGCCGGGGCAGCCTGGTGCGATCGATCATCTCGGGGATGCCACCTACCATGGCTTCGTGCCTATAGTCTAGTCGATCTTGCGGGCCCCGCTGTGAACTGCTATAGGGCCCGGGCATGGGCCTCCTTCAGGATCGGGTCGCGGTCATCACCGGCAGTGGCCGGGGCATCGGGCGCGCCTGCGTCGAGCTGTTCGTGCGCGAGGGCGCGTCCGTGGTCGTCAACGACGTCGACCAGGCGCCGGCGGAGGAGGCGCGAGACGCCTGCGAGCACATCCGCACAGGAGCGGCCGTGATCGCGCTGGGCTCGGTGGCCAGGCCCGCCGACACCGACCGCATCATGAAAACGGCAGTGGACAGTTTCGGCAAGCTCGATGTCCTGGTCAACAATGCCGGCATCACGCGCGACAAGATGTGCCACCTGCTCTCGGACGAGTCCTGGGACCTGGTTCTCGACGTCAATTTGCGGGGCACGTTCAACTGCATCCGCAGCGCGGCGCCCTATCTGCGCGACGTGGCCAAGCAGGAGATCGAGAAGAGCGGACGCGTGAAGTACAATCGCAAGATCGTCAACTTTTTCTCGACCGCCGCCGTGCGGGGCAATCCCGGGCAGATCAATTATGTGGCTGCCAAGATGGGCAACGTCGGCATCACCCGCACGGTGGCGCAGGAGTGGGGTCGCTTCGGCATCAACGTGAATGCGGTCGCACCCGGGCTGACCCGCACGCGGCTGACCCAGGAGAAGAAGCCGGGCGACGAGCTGGGCATCCCCAAGCAGCAGTTCGAGGACGCGGTGCAGCGCATTCCCATGGGGCGCGCCGGCGAGCCCGAGGACATTGCGCGTGTGGTGCTGTTCTTCGCGAGCTACCTGAGCGACTACGTCACCGGGCAGACCATCAACGTGTCGGGCGGAATGCAGATCCCCTGAGTATTTCACCGCACAGGGCGCGGAGAACGCAGAGGCGTCTTTGAGCGGGGAGAGCACCGAGAGCTTGGTCCCGTCTCCGCGTTCTCTGCGTTCTCTGCGGTGAATCCTCCGGCCTAATCGTGGCAGCACAGGGCGCCGCCGCCGGGCGTGGGGGCGGTCTTGATCACATTGGAGCCTTCGGACTGGGTGTCGGTGCCGCAGTCCCATGGCGGCGGGCACTGGTTCGCGACCGCGCGCAGCTCGGCGTTGAGCGGCGCGCATCCGTCCGTGAGAAGCGGCCTGAGGCCGAGCCCGCCACAGCCATAGACGTTATTGGAGTCCATCGAGGCCAGCACGCACAGCCCGGTCGTCTGCGCACCATGCTGCCGCGTGACATAGATGACCGTGCTCGCAGACATGAGCTCGCCGCACGCGGCGCCGCCCATGTGGATGCTGACGTCGTTGAGGTCGGTGCACACGTGCCAGCCGGCCGCGCACAGATCGCTCACCTTGCAGTCGGTCCCGCTCGGATTCTGGCCGGTGTTGCCGGCCTGCCGGTTGCAGTTGGGCGGATCGTCCTGCACCACGCCCTTGATGCTCCAGGCGCCATCGCAGGCCGCGATGCCCGGGTACACGTCGAGCCGGCCTAGCGCCTCCCGCGTGCCGTCGCTGCAGCCGGCCAGGGCGGGATTGATGGGCCCGTCCGGATTCGTGCTGCCGTCGCTGGCGGGCCCACGCACGCAGAGCCCGCTCGCCATGTCGCAGTGCATGCCTTCCGGGCACACGAACTGGTTGGCGGCCGAGCAGGAAAAGCCGCCCGACGGGATCCTGGGATCGTAGCAGGCCGTGATGAGAGGCATGATCAGCCACATCCGACCCATCAGAAGCGCCCCGCCAGCGCGACCCCGCGCCCGTCGGTGGTGACCATGACCGGCCGCCCGGCGTAGAACAGCACGCCGCCGGTTACGGCCGCGATCACGCCGACGCCGAGAAGCAGGTTGGACGCTTTCTGCAGGTTCTGGCCGTCGGTCTGGATCTTTTGCAGATTGGCATCGAACAAAGGCGGCATGGTGGTCGAGGCCTTGGCTTGCAGGTCGTTGCCCTTGCCGCGGGCGGCCAGACCGACCACGATGCCGGCCGCAAACGAAGCCCCGCCACCGATGACCAGCGTCCAGGCTGCGGTCCGGTAGCGCGCCGGCCGCTCGTGAACGCCCACCGGCTGCACCTCGCCCAGCTGCACGCCCGGCGGCGTGCCAGTTTGCGGCGGCGCGCCCACCGTCGGTGGAGGGAGCGGCTGCCGGCTCGTGAACGCGGTCGCGATCGACTGCACCTCGCTGACCAGGGCCGGCAATCCGTGCACCTTGCGCAGCTCCCCCCGCTCGGCGCGCAGCTGCGCGACGTCGATCAGGGTCAGGTTCACCACGTACTCGTCGCCGACCCCGCGCGAGACCGTGCCCACCACCATCTTGTCGACCTTGAGCTGCACCCCCACGCGGCCCAGGCACGCGGTATCACCCGCGCAGCTGAGCACGTTGCGATCGTTGAGCCCGAGCTGCGCCCGCAGCTCCTCGCGCCCCACCAGCTCCGCGTGCGTGCGGTCGGCGATGTGCGCGACCAGCACGTCCGACAGATTTTGCGCCAGTTCCTGATCGCCCGCGTCGGCCGGCAGGACGATCGCGGCCCAGCGCCCCGCGGTAAGCGCCGCAAGCACTAAGCTATGCATGGCGCGGCCATGTTATCATAGCTTTGCTTGACCCGCCCGTCGGGGATCTTCTACCCTGGTGGCGCGTACTAGACGGTAACCTGGAGGGCAGGAGGTCGGAGATGCCACGCGGCCCGGAAGACATCGAGTCGTACCTCATCAAGATGGAGCTGCCCTACGAGTCGCCGAAAGCCGGCTTCTGGGTCGTGCGTGGTGCCCCGGGCATCGAGAGCTTCGTGGTCTCCGTTGGTGGTCCCGTGGTCGTGTTCCGCATCAAGGTGATGGAGGTGCCGCCGGCGAACCGCGAGGAGCTGTTCCGAACGTTGCTCGAGCTCAATGCGACGGACATGATTCATGGGTCGTACGGGCTCGAAGGGCCGAACGTGGTGCTGGTGGACTGTCTGGAGCTGGAGAATCTTGACTTCAACGAGTTTCAGGCCACGTTCGACGACATGACGATGGCGCTGGCCAATCACTATCAGAGGCTGGCCAAATTTCGCGCCGCCGCGTAGCGGCGAGGGGCAAGAGGCATGGGTATTTTCTCGCGGCTCGGCACACTCATCAAATCGAACCTGAATGATCTGATCTCGCGGGCCGAAGACCCGGAGAAGATGCTGAATCAGGTTCTGGTCGACATGGGCAACCAGCTGGTCGAGGCCAAGCGCCAGATCGCGGCCTCGATCGCCGACGAGAAGCGGCTGCGCAAGCAGGCCGACACCGAAGCCCAGACCGCCAAGGAGTGGGAGCGCAAGGCCATGATGGCCGTGCGCGCGGGCGACGACGAGCTAGCCAAGCAGGCGCTGCTCAGACAGCGCGAGCACGAAAACCTGGCCGCCCAGTTCGAGGAGCAGTGGAAAGGCCAGAAGCTGGCGGTCGACAAGCTCAAGGACACGCTGCGCACGCTCAACGACAAGGTCGAGGAGGCCAAGCGCAAGAAGAACATCCTGATCGCGCGCAAGAAGCGGGCGGAGGCGCAGAAGGCGATCCAGGAGACCATGTCGGGGCTGAGCGACACCAGCGCGTTCGACACGTTCGATCGCATGGCCGACAAGATCGATCAGCTCGAAGCCGAAGCGGAGGCGGGCACCGAGCTGGCCGGCGAGATGTCGGGCGACACGCTGGCGCAGAAGTTCAAAGCGCTCGACAAGTCGACGGGCGCCGACATGGCGCTGGCCGAGCTCAAGGCCAAGATGGGCCTGGCGCCGCCGCCCGAGGCCAAGGGCGCGCTGCCGGCGGCCGGCGACCGAGTCAAGGTCGAAGAGTCGGTCGAGGCGCATGAAAAGGTTGCCGTCCCGGTCGGCGGCAAGGAACAGGAGTAGGCGGCTCGGGCCGCCAACGACTGTTCACGATCGCAGCGCAATCCATTGAAATCACTTATTGGCACTCCCTTTGCTCATCGATGGAGCATGCGCTCCTTTGGGTTTCTCTGTGGTGCCTGTGTGGTGCTCGCATTGGGTGCCAGCGCGCTCGCCGACGAGCTCGCGACGCCGGCGCCGGCCGCGCCCGCGCACGGTCGTGAGGTGCGGGGTAAGCTGGTCGGCGTGATCCTGGATACCGGCCAGGCTCTGCTATGGGACGACGTGGCCGGCAAGTATGCGCTGCGCGAGGTGGGCGAGGAGTTCCAGGGCCAACGTATCGTGGCGCTCGAGAAGGAGCGCGTGCAGCTCGAGCATGCGACGCTCGAGCTGGCAGCGGCGCCGATGGTGGTCAAACGGGCGGCCAAGAAGCTGCCTGCGCTCATCGTGACCGCACCGACGGAAAAGGAAGCGCGCGTGCCCATCAGCGAGCCCACTTTTGTTGCGCCCGCGGCACCGGCCGCATCCGCCAAAACCGACCCGGCGGTTCACGAGATCGGCCGCCAGCAGCTCGAGTCGGAGCTGCGCGACTTCGCCGCGCTGGCGCAGGATCTGGTCCTGCAGCCGGCGCCCGGCGGAGGCTGGAAGCTGGTCCGTCTCCACGACGGGAGCCTGCTCCGCAAGCTGGGCCTGCGACCAGGCGACGTGGTGCGCCGGGTCGCGGATCTGCCCATCAACACGTTCGACGATGCGGCCGCCGCCTACGCGCGCATTCGCACTTCCGATCACGTCAGCGTGGAGCTGGAGCGGGAGGGGCGTCCGTTGACTTTGGTGGTGAAGATCCAGGGCTGACTACCAGCACGCACTGGCCACCCTGGCAGCGCGCCTGGGCCGAGAGCGCGCAGCTGGGGTCGGTCGAGATCGACTGCACGCACATCACTTCCTCGCACCGGCGCGTGGCCAGGAACGCGGCGCGGCGCGCGCCCAGGATCGGGATGCGGCGCCCGCCCTCGCTACACGAGCAGCAATCCTGATCGATCAGCACGCATTCGGGGTCGGCCGCGCAGGGACCGGTGGGGGGCACGTGCGCGTTTTGCTGAGCCGCCGCACCCGGTCCGGCCGGCTGGGCGGCCCGCTTGCAAGCTGGCAGCGCACTGATCAGAGTTACGATGAGGAAACACCGCAGCATTTCTCAGTATTCCAGCCCACGGGATTGTGCTTGACGGGCATTATCGCACGGCGTATCATCGAAAACTAGGATTCGGGTGTCTTCGTGGCGCCGAGCCGAGTTTGGGACCCTTCACACCCCTCAGACCGCAGTGGTCCGAGGGGTTTTTTCATGGCTTTCAAGGGCCGCTGACCGAGGGAATGGCATGGAATTTCAGGACAAAACGTTGCAGTGCGCCGATTGCGGACAAGATTTTGTCTTCACGGCCGGAGAGCAGGAATTCTACGAGCGCAAAGGGTTCAAGGAGATCCCAAAGCGTTGCAAACCGTGCCGCGAGGCTCGTAAGGCACGCCGCGCGGATGGGGGCAGCAGCAACGGATCGCGCTCCAACGGTGGAAGCTGGCGGCCGAGCGGCGATGTGGACGGAAATCGGGCGCCGCGGCAGCGCGAAATGTTCGATGCGACGTGCGCGCAGTGCGGCGCACCCGCGCGTGTCCCATTTCGACCCATGGCCGGCCGCCCGGTCTACTGTCGCGATTGTTACGCGCAACACCGAGGCGAAGGATACTGACATCTGGGAGACGTAACCGACACTACATGCAACCGATCAAAAAGCTGGTCGACCGGGTCATAGACGCAATCAAAGAATTGCTCTCGCCATCGCCCGCCCCGGTGCCAGCACCGGCACCAGCGGGCGCTGCACGCCCGCGTCGTCGCTGATTGCGCTTGGGAGCGTCTGGGCTGTGCTAGAGTGAGCCCTGGTTCATGCTTCGCCTCAAGCTGCGACTCGTAGCCAAGCAGGACTGGGTCAAGTACTTCGACGAGCCGTCGGGTGGAACCATCTTCTGCCCGACCACGACCCCGCCCGCGGTCGGGACTGCCCTGCAGCTCGAGGTGATGTTCCAGGGTGGGCCACGCCTGATCATGCGCGGCGTGGTGCTGTGGCGGCGCGCGACCGGAGACGCGCGCGCGCGCGCCGGCGTCGGGGTCGGCGTTCATGCCGCCGACCGCCAGAAGATCGAGTACATCCACGCTTACGTGGCCGGGGAGCCCGACCGGCGTTACCGGCGCCGCCTGCCCATTCGGCTGCGCGTGACCTACACCGCCCGGCAGGGCCGACGCATCAACTTCACGCGCGATCTGCACGAGGAGGGCGTGTTCGTGCGCTCGGCCGAGCTGCTCACGCCGGGTGACGAGACGCGGCTGCTCATCTCGCCGCCCGGTGGCGAGTTCAAGCCCATCGAGGCGCGCGGCCAGGTGGTGCGGCTGGTCGAGGAGGAGCCCGATCGCGGCATGGGCATCGCGCTCATCTTCAAGGACAGCCAGGAGAAGCAGCACTTCGCCGACTTCGTGCGCAAGCTCGAGCAGCAGTACCTTAGCGGCTCGCTGCCCGACGAGGCGATCAGCTGAGCCGCTCGACCGCCTCGCGCGCCGCCTGCACCCACTCGTTGTCGTCGCGGTCGAGCTCGAGATAGCGCGCGTAATGCACCCGCGCCTCCACCCGGCGGGCGGCGCGCTCGAGCGTCAGCGCCAGGTTGAAGTGAGCGTCGGCGAAATCGGGCGCCCGACTGACCACGCGTCGATACTCGGCCAGCGCAAGGTCGATCTCGCCCAGCTCGTCGAGCAGATTGGCCAGGTTGAAGCGGGCCTCGCTCTGGTCGGGATCGAGCAGCAGCGCCTGCTCGTAGCGCGTCCGCGCCTCGCCGCGGTGGCCGCGCCGGTGCAGGATGTTGCCCAGGTTGGTGTGCGCGGCCGCCAGGTGCGGGTCGAGATCGAGCGCGCGCAGGTAGAAGCGCTCGGCCGCGGCGTCGTCTGTGTTGTCCTCGGCCGCCACGCCACTCATGAAGCAGCCGTAGGCCGATTCACCGGCGGCAGCCGGTGCCGGCGCCGGCAGCCCGAGCACGCGAGCGGCATCGGACGACAGCGGCAGCAGATCGAACTGCATGATGATCTGGCCGGTCAGCGGCTCGAAGGCGACCGTGTCATCGAGCACCGCAATGCGATCGCCGTCGGAGCACACACGCAGCCGCTCGAGCGGGCGGTCGAGCGTGGGCATCGACTTGCGCAGCGCGGCCAGCGCCTTCTGCACGCGCTGCACCGGCACGCCCCGATCCGTGAGCTCCTTGGCCGACTTGACCTGCACGAGATCGCAGAAGTTGAAAAACTGGCGGCCTTCGCGCCGGACGCTGGGGCCGCACAGGCCGGTCTGGGCCCAGTAGCGCAGCCGGCTCTCGTCGACCGAAAGCAGGTCGGCCACGTCGCGAAACGACAGCGCAGGCGGCTCGGGATCGGATGACATAAAGGTGTTCAAGAGATGCTTGCCTCCACGTCGGCGTCGACAAACACGCGCGCGCCCTGCCAGCGCAGCTTGAGCTCGACCGCGATGTGCGAGAGCGGACCGCCGGCCAGGCGCAGGGCCTCGCGCTCGGCGATCCGGCGCACGCGCGCGCACGCGCGCGCATCCTGCCGGAACAGATCGGCAACCCGGCGCGCGCTGGCGGCGTCGCAGGGCTCACGCAGAAGATCAGCATGGCGCGAAAGGTCAATCGTGATCATGGTGGAGCCGTAGAAGCGGGCCCCGCCCTCGCGCTGACCCTCGGACAGCACGTCGGCGCGCTCGATCAGGATCTCGAGGGCGGCGTGCGAAAGCCGCTCGCGGATCTCACGCTCGAACAAGGTCACGCGGCGCACGCGCGCCATCGGCTTGTGCGCGCCCGGAGCGAGCACAGGCCGCGGCGGCGGAGTCGACGCGGAGCGCCCGACCTTGCTCACGGCTCGCGATGATACCGCGGCTCGAGGCTAGACTGCCAGTTTTCCCACCTGCACGACGGCGGGACGCAGCACGCGGTCGCCCAGCTTGTAGCCCTGCTTGATCACCCGCACCACCCGGCCGTCCTGCGCCGGATCGGCGACCGGATGGATGCCGATGGCCTCGTGCAG
Organism: Polyangia bacterium; assembly: GCA_035258845.1. Classification (GTDB taxonomy): domain Bacteria; phylum Myxococcota_A; class Polyangia; order JAHFDS01; family DATFWX01; genus DATFWX01. The sequence goes on from DATFWX010000104.1 coordinate 17,507, forward strand.
GGCCGGATCGAAGGGCTGCCCGGCCGCATCCAGGCGCGCCAGCCCGAGCCCGCTCAGCTTGGCCTCGAATTGGTTGCGGACCAGGCGCACGCCGTCGACCAGCGCGCGCGCGTCGGAGGCCCCGCCCGCGCCTGCCTCGAGCGATCGGTCCAGGTTGTCGAGCACCTCGAGTAGCTGCTCGACCAGACGTCCCCGCAACCGCTCCAGCTCGCGCTGGTTCTCGCGCTGCAGGCGCTCCTTGGTGTCGTCAATTCCGCGAACCACCTGCTCCTTGTAGGCCGCGATGTACTCGCGCAGCTGCCGGTCCTTCTCGGCCAGCTCGCCGCGCAACTGCTCGACGTAGGTCGGGTATTTGGGGGTCTCGGGGTCGGGCGCGGGTGCGCCGTTGCCACCCTCGGCGCCCTCTGCCCGCTCGGCCCAGAACCTGCGGTCACTCACGCGAAATCCCTTTGGCTTTTCCTCATCGGAGGCCATGCCGAAACGCAATGTAGTCATCCTCGCAAAGCCGTCAAGGTGGCTGGCAGCGCTGCCGGAGCGCGGCCAGCTCGGGGGTATCGCCGCGGTTGAGCGCACGCGCGCGCTCGGCCGCCCCCAGCCCCTCGCTTCTGGCGCCGATCTGGCAGCGCAGATGGGCAGCCAGAAAAAAGCTCCAGGTAAGGTAGCCGCGCGTCTCGCGGTCGTCCAGATCGACGGCCACGCGTGCGAGCAAGCGGTCCCAGTCTGCATCCTGGGCCAACAGCGCGGCCGGAGTGGCACCCGCGCCCACGCGATACCACAAGCCGAGCGGCTCCAGCCGCGACAGCAGCGCAGGCGGGTCGTCGAGGTCGTGCTCGTGAAGGGGCGGGCGGGCGCGCGCGGGCGCGGGCGAAGCGGCCGCGACGGCCCCGGGAAAACGCGCAAAATGGCGCGCATAGAGCTCGCTGTCGGGCCGCGCGCCCTCGACGCCGCGCAGGTACCAGAGGCCGAACACGGTCTGGAAGTAGCCGGCGTCGATGGCGCCGCGCGGCGGTAGCTCGGCGAGCGCGGACGCGAGGGTGGTCTCGGCGCCATAGGTCCGCGCAAGCGAGAAGCGAGCCGGGCCGCGCGCAGGCTGGCTGAGCGCGAGCGCAAGGCCGAGCAGGGCGGAGGCCGCGGCCGCAGCGCGCGGCCACCTTGGCTTGAGCGCGCTCGCGAGCGCAACCGGAAGCGCGACCGCCGCCACCGCGGCATAGCCGAGCGCGCAGGCCAGGTAGCCGTGGGCGTCGGGATTGTGCTCGTCGAAGCCGACCAGCGCGCAAGCGGCGGCGTAGGCCGCGATTTCGCCGCCCACGAGCAGCCCCAGGGCGCGCGTGGCGCGCGCGCGCACGAGCGCCGCCAGACCGCCCAGGGCGCACAGCGCCGCCAGGGGGCCCAGCTCGCGCACGATCTCGAAGGGCACCGAGCCACTCGACGCGCGCTCGACCGATTTCTGGAACACGCGCGCGCTGACCACCCAGAACCAGCGCGCGGCGGTTTGCGGATTGCCCCAATTCACCAGCGGCCCCGCCCGCGCGCGCACGGGCAGATAGAGGTAAACGCCGAGCGCCAGCACGAGCGCGCCCAGGACCAGCGCCCAGGTGGCCGGGCCCGCTCGCGGGCGCCGCGCCAGCACGAACAGCCCCAGCGGTGCCAGGCCCGCCAGCGCGAGCAGATGGTGATTGGCCAGACTCAGCCCGGCCAGAAGCGCCGCCGCCGCCAGTGCCGGCCCCGCCCCGCCCGCCGGCGCGCGCGCCGCGTCCGCACGCACCACCAGCGCGGCCGCCCCCAGCGCGGTGGCGGCGTGCAGCGCATACACCTCGGGGCGCACCGACTGAAACGCGAGCCCCCACGAAAATCCGAACACGAGCCCGCCCGCGCCGCCGAGCAGGCTGGCCGCGGCGGGCGCGGCGCCGAGCCGGCCCAGAAGCTCGCGCGCCAGCACGCAGGTGGCCGCAACCGCGAGCGCGCCCGCGGCCGCTTGCGAGAGCGCCACCCGGAATCCGATACCGCCCAAGGGTGCGAGCGCGAACAGGCGGCCCCAGAGCGCGAACAGCGGGTGGCCGGGCGGATGAGCCACCCCGAGCGTCCAGGCGGCAGCTGCGAGCTCGCTGGAGTCGAGCCAGTACACGGTCGGCACGGCTGCAAAGACGTAGGTCACAAAGCAGATCAGCGCGACTGCGACCGGAGCGTGCCGGGCCAGCGCATTCACGGCGTGACGGTGATGCGCTCTCCGGCCGCATCGATGACCGCGCTCGCGCGCAACCCACCGTCGCGGTCGTATAGAAAAAGGGAGGTCAGGCCCATTCGCTTTGCGCGCGCGAACAGCACGGCCACCCGGTGCTCGCGTTCGACCTGCGGCAGCGCGAGGAACCCGGCGTCGGCGATCACCGCGCTCATCACGTGCTCGCTGCGCTGGCTCTTCTCCAGCGCCAGCAGCGACGACAGCGCGGCCAGGTCGAAGCGGTCGCTCGAGCGCGGACGGCGCAGCCAGAGGACGCCGCCTGCGAACGCCAGCACCAGCGCGACCAGCGCCACCCAGGTGCGCTTACGCACGGGCTGACCGCGCGCGGGCTCGGTGCGCGGTCGGGCGGTGGCGGCGCGCGGGCGGGCGGGCTGAGGCGCCGTGGTGGCTGTGATCTTGCGCGCGGTCAGCAGCCGCTCGAGGTCGGCGCCCTGGATGGGGCAGCGCGCCCGCTCGGCCGCCCGCTCGTCCGCGCTCAGCGCGTCGAGGGTCGGCGGCAGCACCACCTCGACGCCGAGCTGCTTTTGCCAGGACTGGAACGCGAGCAGGGGTGGAAACACCATGCGCGGATTGATGCCGGGCTCGGCCACCAGCACGTTCCAGAGCGTCGACAAGTGCAGTGTGCTTCCGCGCACCATGTCCGCGTAGCTGGAGTCGAGAAAATACTCGAGCGTGCCCATGTCGACCACGCGCGCGATTTCGGAGTTGCGCAGCGCGATGAGCAGTGCCTCGATCAGGAACTTTTTCTTGGCCTGGTGCGGCGACGGCGGTGCGCTCGCCTGCGCCCCCTGCGCGGGCTTTCCCGATGCGGCCACGCGCACATTCTAGCCGGATCTCTTTACACAGGGAATGGCCCTTGGTAACGTGCAAGCGTGCAGGGGCTGGATCGATTTCCGGTGCTGGTCGTCGACGACGAACCGGACAATCTGGACGCGTTCCGCTTCAACTTCCGCAAGACGTTTCAGGTGCTGACCGCGGGCGGCGGCGAGGAGGGGCTCGACCTGCTCAGGCAGAACGACGTCGCCGTCATCGTCACCGACCAGCGCATGCCCAAGATGACCGGGCTCGAGTTTCTGAAGGCCGCGCGCGACGTGCGCCCGGACGCGGTGCCGATCATCCTGACCGCCTTCACCGACGTCGACGTGTTGATCGATTCCATCAACATGGGGCATGTCTATCGCTACATCACCAAGCCCTGGGACGCCAAGGAAGTGCGCGGCATCCTCACGCAGGCCATCGAGCGCTTTCACCTGATGCGCGAGAACCGGCGCCTCAACGAGCAGCTCAAGCAGTTTGCGGGTTATCTGCAACAGGAGGCTCACGGCGCGTTCGAGTTTGGCGAGATCGTCGGCGACTCGCCGGCCCTGCGCGAGGTTCTGAAGAAGATCGAGCAGGTCGCGCCCACGTTGTCGACCGTGCTGTTGCGGGGCGAGACCGGCACCGGCAAGGAGCTGGTCGCGCGCGCGATCCACATCAACAGCCCGCGCGAGGCCAAGCCGTTCGTGCGGGTGCACTGCGCAGCGCTGGCGCCGGGCGTGCTCGAGAGCGAGCTGTTCGGTCACGAAAAAGGCGCCTTCACGGGTGCCATCGCGCGCCGGGTCGGGCGGTTCGAGCTGGCCGATGGCGGCTCGCTGTTCCTCGACGAGGTGGGCGATCTGCCGATGGACGTCCAGATCAAGCTGCTCCGGGTGCTGCAGGAACGTGAGTTCGAGCGCGTCGGCGGCACCGAGACCCTGCGGGTCGACGTGCGCGTGATCAGCGCGACCAATCGCGACCTGGAGGCCATGATCGGGCGGGCCGAGTTCAGGGAGGATCTGTACTATCGGCTCAACGTGTTCCCCATCCAGCTGCCGCCCCTGCGCGAGCGGCCGGCCGACGTGCCGCGCCTGGCCGAGCACTTCGTGGCCAAGTTCAATCGCGCGAGCGGCAAGGCGGTGCGCGGCTTCGACGCGGCCGGGGTGGCGGCCCTGCAGAGCTACGCCTGGCCGGGCAACGTGCGCGAGCTGGAAAACGTGGTCGAGCGCGCCATCATCGTCACGCGCGGCGATTGGATCACGAGCGGCGACCTCGATTTTGGCAAGCGTCCCGCGGCCGCGGCGGGCGCGGGCACGCATGCGCCCAGCTCACCCTCCATGCCCGCGGTGCCGGTCGCGGATCGACCGCTGCAGGCGCGCCTGCACGAGCAGGAGCGCGCCGAGATCATGGCCGCGATCGATCGCGCGGGCGGTAACATCGCCTCGGCCGCGCGGACGCTCGGTATCAACCGCTCGACGCTGTACTACCGGTTGCGCAAGCACGGCCTCGAGCACCTGCTGCCGACCAAGCTCGAGCAGGCCGAGTAAAATCGTGCGCTTCCTCATCGTCATGGATCCGCCGGCGCGGATCAATCCCAGGTCCGACACCACGTTCGTGATCATGGAGGAGGCGCAGGCGCGCGGGCACGAGCTTTTGCACTGCGAGCCGGCGCAGCTCGCGCTCGAGGGCACGCGCGCGGTGGCGACCGTGCGGCCGGCGCGCGTCGAGCGGGCCGCTGGCGCACCCGTCGAGCTGGGCCAGCCGCGCACGGTCGCGCTCGCCGACTGCGACGCGGTGCTCATGCGCAAGGATCCGCCCTACGACCTCGACTACCACCTGGCGACCCTGCTGCTCGAGCGTGCGCGCGGCCAGAGCTTCCTCATGAATGATCCGCGCGGCCTGCGCGAGGCCAACGAGAAGCTGTATGCGCTCGAGTTCGCCGCCTTCCTGCCGCCGACCGTGGTGACCCGGCAGCCGGCGCGGCTGCGTGCCTTCCTGGCCGAGCTGGGCGGCGAGCTGATCGTCAAGCCGGTCGAGGGTCACGGCGGGCGCGGCGTGTTCCATCTGCGGGCGGGCGA
>DATFWX010000105.1:0-22017 GCA_035258845.1 Polyangia bacterium
CATGCCGCCGCCACCGCCGCCGCTGCCACCGCTTCCGCCACCGCCGCCGCTGCCGCCGCTGCCGCCGCCTCCGAACGGCGGCAGGCAGTAGCCGAACTGGCAGCGCAAGGGCGGGGGACAGGAGCGGTTCGGGCCGCAGGGCTCGGTGGGCGGCAGACAGATCGGCAGGCCCGGGAAGCAACATTGATCGTTGCGGCAGACCGAGCCCGGGATGCACACGCCGCCCCCGCACATGGGCGGCGGCGGGAAGCAGAACGTGCTCAGGCAGCACTGGCCATCCTGACACATGGTGCCGGGCGGGCAGGCCCCACCGCTGCCGCAGCCGCCGCCTCCGTCGGGCACGCACATTCCGCGCTCGCAGTGGAAACCGACCGGGCACGGGGTGCCGCGCGAGCACGAGGGCGGCATCACGCACCGACCGCCCACGCAGATGCTGCCGGGCGGGCACCCGTTCATGCAGTCACCGGTGACCGGGAGGCACTGATGATCGACGCATACGGTGCCGTCGGGGCAGTCGCGGTCGGACTGGCAGACTCCGCCGCTGCCGCCGCTGCCGCCACCGCCGCCGCTGCCACCGCCGCCACCGGCGCCGCTTACGCCGCCGGCTCCACCTGCGCCGCCCACGCCGCCGGCGCCGCCCGCTCCGCTCGCGCCACCCGAGCCGCTGGCGCCGCCGCCACCGCCGCCCTCGTTCTCGAGCGGCGTGCGTCCGCAGCTTGCGACTGCGACCATCAAACCCAATGCAGATGCAAAGAGGGAGAGAGGAAGTGCCCGGCCCAAGCGCATAAGCGATCCCTCCAAAAGTCCCCGGACGCCCGATTTTTAATCGGGGTAAACACCCTGTCAAGACGTTTTACAGAGGTTTACACTTGATAAGAATACCAGACGCGGTGAAATGATGAAGGGGGCTCGAAGCCAATGCCCAACGTGAGGGGGCGCGCGATCGCCGTTCGCGGCGACTTCGTGCGCGAGCGATTCGGGAGCGAGGCCTGGACGGCCATCCAGCGCCGGCTGCCGGCCGCGTTGCGCGCGCTCGTGGCCCAGCCATTGGACCCGGCCGGCTGGTACCCGATGGAGCTCTACGATGCGGTGCAGCGCGCAATTGGCGAGGCTCACGGGACTGCGGGTGGTGCGCTGTACGAGGAGATGGGCGCGTTCTCGGCCGAGCGCAACGCGGCGCCCCTGTACGGGGCGCCGGGCCGCGACCCGTTCGACTTCTTCAAGCACGCCGCCGAGCTGCACGCGCAGCTGTTCGACTTCGGCGAGATGACGGTGGTACAGCGCCCGGGCGGGTGCATGATCGAGCTCGACTATGCGGGCCACGCGAGCGAGGCGGTGTGCCGCAGCGCGGTCGGTTTTTATCGCAAGTGCGCCGAGATGAACGGTGCACGCAGCGTGAACGTCGAGGTCCTGGCCTGTCAGGCGCGCAGCGACTCGACCTGCCTGTTCAAGGTGACCTGGCGCAAGATCCGGCGCACGATCAGTGCGCCGCCGGCGACCAAGTAGCGATCAGGGCGGCGGGATCTGGCGAGCCGCCGCGCGCGTCTTGCGGCCGCCCTGTTGCGCGGTCGAGCCCACCCGCTTGGCGCCCGTGCGCCCTTCCGCCTTGGCGCCCGCCGAGCCGCCCTTGACTGCGCCCTTGACCGTACGCCCCACCATGCGCCCGCTCTCCTTGACTGTGCGGCCGGCGGTCTTGGCAGCTTCCTTGACCGTGCGGCCGGTCGCACGTGCGGTGTCCTTGACCTGCGCGTGCGCCCCCGGTGCCAGCGTGCACAGCGCCAAAAGAACGAGCCCCTGGAAGCCAGACCGCATCACCTACATATAATAAGCCCGAATTGGGCGCCGTCATCCTGTTTGCGCTGCTCTGGCAGCCGGTGCCGCCGGTCCTCGAGGGTCAGCCTGCGATCTCGTATCCGCCCGGCGCCAGCGGCGATGCGACCGTGGTGCTCGAGCTCGAGGTGGATGAGCGCGGCCGGGTCACCTCGGCGCGCGTCCTGGCTTCGGGCGGCGCGGCCTTTGATCAGGCTGCGTTGGCGGCCGCGCGCGAGTTCCGCTTTCAGCCCGGGCGCTACCAGGGCCAGCCGGTCCCGTTCCGCGTCACCTATACCCACCACTTTCGCGCGCCGGTTGCACCCGCGCCGGTTCCGCCGGGAGCGAGCGCACAGCAGCCGCCCGGCGGCGCGACCGCTCTTTTGCGCGGCCGTCTGCTCGAGCGGGGCACGCGCGCGCCCATCCCGTTTGCGCTCGTGCGCGCTCTCGGCCTGGTCGTTCAAAGTGACCCCGACGGCCGGTTCGAGCTTTCTCTGCCGGCCGGGCCGGTCTCGCTCAGTGTGAGCGCGCCCGAGCACCGCAAAACCGAGCTGCACGAGCAGCTGCGGGCCGGCGAGACGGTCGCCGTGACCTACTATCTCGAGCGCTCCCAGAGCGCGCGCTACGAGACCGTGGTGCACGGCCGGCCGCAGCGCGAGGAGGTGTCGCGCGAGACGCTGGAAGCCGAGGAGATTGCAAAAGTGCCGGGCACGCTCGGCGATGTGCTGCGCGCCGTGCTCAACCTGCCCGGCATCGCGCGCGCACCTTTCAACACCGGGCTCATCATCGTGCGCGGCGGCCGGCCCACCGACTCGCGGGTCTACATCGAGGGCGCCGAGGTGCCGCAGCTCTACCACTTCGGCGCTCTGTCGTCGGTGGTGGCGTCGGATCTGGTGGGCCGGATCGATTTTCTGCCCGGCAACTTCAGCGCGCGCTATGGCCGCGCCAGCGCGGGCACCATCGATCTCGACTTCCGGGAGGCGCGGCGCGACCGCATGCACGGCGAGATCAACTCGAGCGTGATCGACACCGGGGTCCTGCTCGAGGGCCCGCTGGGCGCGGGCGGCTTTGCGATCGCGGCCCGGCGCAGCTACATCGACGCCATCCTGCCGGCGGTGCTGCCGGCGTCGGCCGACGTCGACTTCACGACCGCGCCCCGCTATTACGACTACCAGGCGCTCTATGACCGGCCGGTCGGCCCCGGCAAGCTGCACCTGCGCGCCTATGGCAGCGACGACGAGCTGACCTTCTTGATCGCGCATCCGCGCAACGTGCGCTTTCGCGGCACCTTCGACACCCACGTCTACTTTCACCGCGCGCAGGCGGAATGGGACGGCAAATGGGGTCGGAGCGATGTGCAAGTGATGGACTCGGTGGGCTTCCAGCGCGTGTTCGCGAGCGTGGGCGAAGGGCTGGATCTCGACGTCTCGATCGTGTCGTCGCACACGCGGGCCGAGATCAGCCAGATGGTGTTGCCGCGCCTGCGCGTGGGGGCTGGCCTGGACGCTCAGCTGGCCTATCTGGCGGTCGACGCGCGCGCCCCGGCGCCGCTGCACGAGGGCGAGGTGGGCGATCCGGGCACCGTGCGGCCTATCATCGAAACCCACCAGCAGCGCAACGCGAGCGCGATTGGCGCCTACGCCTGGGCGGACTGGGACGTGACGGCGCGTCTGCGTCTGACGCCGGGCGTGCGCTTCGACTGGTACGCGCTCAATCAGGCGGCGACGCTGGACCCGCGCCTGCAGGTGCACTATGCGCTGGCACCACGGACCACGCTCAAGGGCGGCGTGGGCCTGTACAGCCAACCGCCCCAGCCGCAGGACACCGATCCCAATTTTGGCAATCCAGCCATCGGCCCCGAACACGCCATCCACTTCGGGGCCGGGATCGAGCGGCGGTTTGGAAAGGGGCTTACGGGCTCGCTGGAAGGTTTCTACAAGCACCTTTTCGATCTGTCGGCGCCCTCGGCGCAGACCATCATGACCGCCGACGGGGGTGTACGCAAAGAGGGGGTGGCGTCGATCGGATCGGGCCGGGTCTACGGCGGCGAGGTGCTGCTCCGGCAGGCCCTCGGGCGCCGCTTCTTTGGTTGGTTGTCCTACACGCTCATGCGCAGCGAGCGCCAGGACGCCCCGCAAAAGCCGCTGCGCCTGTTCGACTTCGATCAGACGCACGTGCTCACGCTGGCGCTGCACGCCAACCTTTGGGCGGGCTGGGAGGCCGGCCTGCGTTTCCGGTATGTGACCGGCGATCCCTACACGCCGCGCGTGGGCGGGCTCTACAACTCGGACGCCGACACCTTCACCCCGATCCCGGGCGCCATCAATTCGGCGCGCCTGCCCGACTACCAGCAGCTCGACGTGCGCATCGACAAGAATTTCGTGTTCGAACGCTGGCTGCTTGCGCTCTATGTCGACGTGCAGAACGTCTACAACTACGAGAACGTCGAGGGCGTGCGCTACTCGTACGATTTCCAGAAAACCGAGCCGCTGACCGGGCTGCCGATTCTGCCGGCGTTCGGGATCCGCGGCAAGTTCTGACCAGATCAGCGCGCCCGGGCCGCGCGGCGGGCGCTCCCGATTTCGTCGAGCAGCCGGTCGACCGCGCCCAGGATGAGCTGGTTGCCGTCCTGCTGGTGCGCTTTCAGGTTTTCGGCGTAGCCATCGGCACGCTCGAGAAAACGCCGCACGGTGGGCTCGTCGATGCGCTTGTGGTACTCGCCATAGCCCAGGCGCGCCAGGTAGAGAGCATTCAGGATCTGCTCGAACTGCTTCTCGAGCGGCACCGACAGCATGGGCTTGCCCAGATACACCGCCTCGCCCATCAGCGAGAAGCCGCCACCCGCGATGACCGCCCAGCAGGTGGCCAGGTCGCGCACGAACCCCATCTCGGAAAAATCCTTGAGCTGCACGTTGCCGCGATCCTCGTGCCGCCGGTAGCCGTAGACTCGAAACTCCGTGGGCGCGAGGCGCGCCAGCACGTCGAGCAGCTCGAGGTTGGTGGCCGAGGTCTGATAGACCAGAACGTGCGCCCGCCGCGACGCCCGCGCGCGCGCCTCCAGGATCTCGCGGCGCAAAATGGGCGGGTACAGGGTCGTGCGCGGCTTGCGCAGCTTGGGAAAGAAAAAGGTCGTGATGAGATAGTGATGGCAGCCCGGCAGCTTGGCCTTGACCACGCCGCGGGTCATGCGGAAGTTGGCGCGCTCTCGGGCCGGCACCAGATCGTCCGGGATCTGGCAGCGGTTGATGATCTGCATGTTGTCGATGGACAGGATCGGGATGCGGTGGCGCCGCCCGTACAGATACGCGAACGACTCGAAGTCCGAGATCACGCAGTCGGGCCGGTACGAGCGGGCGATCTGGAAATATTTCTCGATGTTGTCGGCCAGATCGTCGGGGGCGTCGCGGAAGAACTCATAGACCGTGCGCGAGCGGTCGAGCGTGTTGCCGCCATAGGCCAGGTGCAGGCCGCGGATCTCCTCGACATCCGGAAACAGCTTTTTGAGGTACCCGTGCGCGCGCCCCGACACGACGATCTTGACCTGGTGCCGGCGGGTCGCCAGATGGTCCAGGATCACGCGGCTGCGGGTTGCGTGGCCCATGCCCTCGCCGGGCACGCCATAGAGGATTTTCATGATGGGATGATACCCGGCCCCTTCCCTGTTTTGGGATGCGGCGTCCCACAAGCGGTCACGCGCCCCGAGCACCAAGTGGGCAAGTGGGCCACTTGCCGGCCGCAGAGGTGGCACGATTCTGGCCTCCCACCGCAGGCTACATGACGGGCCTCGGCGCCGACCTCCGCTACGCATTGCGCAAGCTGCGCGAGCAACCCGGGTTTTCGGCCGTGGCCGTGCTCGCGCTCGGGCTCGGCATCGGCGCCACCACCGCCATCTTCAGTGTCATTCACGCGGTGCTGCTGGCTCCGCTGCCGTACCCGGAGCCGGACCGGCTCATGGTGCTGTGGGACACCCAGCCGCAGATGGAGCGTGCCTCGATCTCCGCGCCCGATTTCCTCGACTTCAGAGACCAGGCGAAAAGCTTCGAGTCGATGGCGGCTCTCATCGGGGATCGGGTGGCGTTGCGAGAGGCAGGCGGTGCGCACGCGCTGGGCGGCATGCGGGTCTCGGCCGATTTCTTTTCCGTGTTGCGGCCGCGCGTTGCCGCTGGCCGCACGTTCGACCGCAGCGACCAGAGCTGTGCCGCCGTCCTGTCGTACCAAGCCTGGCGCCGCTGGTTCGGGGCCCAGCCGGCGGGCGCGCTGGTCGGGCGCACGCTCGCGCTCGACACCGGACCGTGCACGGTTGTAGGCGTGCTGGCTCCCGCGTGGCAGCCGAACAACAACGAGATCTGGCTCAACTCGCCGCGTGCGGTGCCGGTGATGGCGGCTGCGGGCGGCCCCGATCTGCTCACCGAGCGGGGCTCGCACTACCTGCAGGCCCTGGGCCGGCTGCGGCCCGGGGTCACGGTGGAGCAGGCGCGTCAGGAGCTGGCTCTCATCTCGCAGCGACTGGAGGCTGCGCATCCGTCGAGCAACCGGGGCCACCGCATGCGCCTGACGCCGATGGCAGCGGATATCACCCGCAGCGTGCGCGGCAGCCTGTGGACGCTGCTCGCGGCGGTCGGCTTCGTGCTCCTGATTGCGATGGCGAATGTGGCCAGCCTCGAGCTTGCGCGCGCGGTGATGCGGCAGCGCGAGATCGTGACCCGGGTGGCGCTGGGGGCCACGCGTTGGCGCCTTCTGCGGCAGCTCTTGACCGAGAGTGTGCTGCTGGCTCTGATGGGCGCCGGGTTGGGCCTGCTGGTGGCGTTCTGGGGCGTGGATGCGCTGATCGCGCTGGCGCCCTCGGCCATGCCGCGCTCGGACGAAATCGGAATCAGCGTGCCCGTGCTCAGCTTCGCGATCGGGCTGGGGGCCCTGGTCGGGCTCGGCTTCGGCATCATCCCGGCGCTGCACGCCTCCCGGACCATGCCGGCCGAGATCCTCCATGGAAGCCGCGTCGTGGCCGGCCGCGGGCGCGCCCGGCGCACACTGGTGGCCGCCGAAATCGCGCTCGCGCTCGCTCTGCTCTCGGGCGCGGGCGTGCTGGCGCGCAGCTTCGCCCTCGCCAGCGCGGTCACACCGGGGTTCGATGACCAGGGTGTTCTGACCTTCCGTCTCACGGCGCCCGCCGAGCTGCTGTCCGAGCCAGCGCGACTGTCCGCATACTTCGACGAGCTCCTGCGGCGCGTGCGCGCGCTGCCCGGGGCGGCCTCGGCGGGCGCCATCTTGAACCTGCCACTCGACAACAGCAACCGCAACGGCGACTTCATCATCCAGGGCCGACCCAAGCCGGGCCCGAACGAACGCGTGATCACCGAGATGCAGGTGGTCACGCCGGGCTACTTCGAGACCATGCGCATGCCGCTCCTGGCCGGCCGCCGGATCGAGGAGCGCGACGGTGCGAAGACGCTGCCGGTGGTGGTGGTCAACCAGGCCTTCGTGCGCCGCTACTTCCCGCACGAGGATCCACTGGGCCAGCGCATCAGCTTCGACGACGAGACGCCGAGCTGGCTCGAGATCGTGGGCGTGGTGGGCGACGTTCATCAGCAGAGCCTCACCTTCGAGCCGCTGCCCGAGTTGTACCAGCCGCTCGCGCAGCAGCCCGAGCCGTCGCTCTCGATTGTGCTGCGCAGCGCGGCCGATGCCAGCGCGACCGAGCGCGCGCTCGAGCGTGCCCTTGCCAGCTACGACGCCGGACAGCCGCTGGGCCGGGTGCGCCCGCTCCAGGAGCTGGTCCAGCGCTCGCTCGCGCAGCGTCGCTACACGATGCTCCTGTGGGCGCTGTTCGCCGCGATCGCGCTGCTTTTGGTGCTGATCGGCGTGTATGGCGTCATGTCGTACGGGGTCGCCCAGCGCACGCGCGAGATCGGCATCCGGATGGCGCTGGGCGCACAGCCCAGGAGCGTCGTGCGCTTGGTGGTGGGCGAGGGCCTGCGGGTCGCGCTCGTGGGGTGCGCGGTCGGCGTCGCGGGCGCGCTCGCGGTGGCGCGGCTACTCGAGGGGCTGGTCTACCGGGTCTCGCCCCACGACCCGGCCGCGCTTGCGGGAGCGGTGGTGGCCGTGCTGCTGGCGGCGCTGTTCGCGTGCGGCCTGCCGGCCTGGCGCGGCACGCGGATTGATCCGATGGTGGCCCTGCGCGACGAGTGAGTTCCGGAAGGTTTCACCGCAATTCTCTCGGGCCCAGTCAGGCCGCGTAGCGGCGGGCCGGCAGCGTACCCCGCCAGCACATCAGGTGCGCATCGCCATCCGCGCCCACCAGCACGTAGGTGTTGAGCTCGGTCGGCTCCTCGCGCACGTTGCGCACGTCCACCACCTTCACCCAGGTGCCCGAGTTGATGAAGCGCTTGCCGGGCACCGGATCGACCTCGAGCGGACCGTGCGTGTGGCCAAACACGACCGTGCGAATGTCGGCCCGCTCGAGCAGGGCGAGCGCAGCGGTAAGCTCGGGATCGAGCGGCCGTCGCTCGAGCGGGTTCTTGGCCGCCAGCGGCTTGCCGCGCAGGGTGCGGGTGGCGTCCCACACCAGATACGCGCTCAGCGCAATCCCGACCGGCAGCCAGAACATGCGCACGACCGCCGTGAAGAAGAGGCCGGCCGCCGCCAGCACCATGAGCCGGTAGACCACGGTTCGCACGACCGGCTTCACGCCCGCCTGCCACATCACGAAGCGGACCAGCCGGCCCAGCACGATGGCCGCAAACGCGCCCGCCACCTCCAAAAGAAACCGGTCGCCGAGCTGGCGCGACATCTCCCAGGCCACGCCGCCACGCAGATGCGCGTCGACGGTCCACAGCTTGATGCCCATCAGCACGAACTGCACCAGGATCGCGAGCAGCACCAGGCCGGTCAGACGGCCCAGCTTGTAGCGGCGCCGCCACAGCTGGCGGGCGGCGTTCTCGGGCGTGCCCTCGGGCGGCGGCAGCGCGCGCCGCGGACGCCGCGCCAGCAGATCGCGCAGGTTCTCGATCCACGCGAACAGCACCATGTCCACGAAGTAATCGAACTTGAGCAAAAGATAGGTCGGCCGCTGCACCAGGATCGCGGTCACGCTGTCGGCCATGGGCCGTATCTTGTCGATGTAGGGAAACTCGCTCTCGACCCGGTTCCAGAAGGTCTTGACCACGACCGAGCCGAAGGGGGTCTCGAGCGCGCGCCGCTTCCGATCCAAAAACGGGTCGTCGAAGCGGTGGAACGCGTTCCAGGGGTCGTACTGGCAGCCGTGCTCGACGTAGAGACCGGTCTCGCGCTCGAAATAGCACACGGGCGGAAAGGCCAGCCGGTCGCCGGGCGGCGAGCCCAGCTCCAGACGCAGGCGCGCCTGCACGGCCGGAAACGCCAGCTCGATGTCGTGGTTGCCACGCAGGACCGTGATACGGCGCGTCGGCTTTTCGGCCAGAAACTCGCGCAGTGCCTGAAAGAAGAGCGGGTGGCGCAACATGGTGCGCTCGGCGGCCGCCACCGCCTGATCCTCGGTCATGCGCAGCGGGTACACCTCCTCGAGGTCCTCGCGCCGGGCCCGCTTCTCCGGGTAGGGATCGATTTGCAAAAAATCGATCCAGTCGCCATTGATGACAAGGTGCAGGCGCGGATGCTGGGCCGCGTGGTAGCGCAGGAAATCGGCAAAATCCTCGTCGGCGTAGAAGTCGTCGAGCGAGGCCTCAGCGCCCAGATGCAGATCGCTGACGATCAGCGTGACGGTGCCGTTCACGAGCGCTATTCGCCTTTGAACTCGGGCTCCCGCTTCTGGAAGAAGGCCTGCAGGCCCTCCAAGAAATCCTTCGAGCGCAAAAGCTCGAGCTGGCCCCGCAGCTCGGTGTCGAGCGCAGCGTCGAGCGAGGTAGCAGTGGCGGCGTAGACGGCCGCCTTGACGCGCGCGTGGACGAGCGGCGGGCCCGCGGCCAGGCGGTCGGCGAAGGCCTGGCACTCGCGCTCACAAGTCGCGGACGGCACGATGCGGTTGAGCAGGCCCAGCCGCAGCGCCTCGTCGGCGCCCACGAGATCGCCGGTCAGCATGAGCTCGAGCGCCTTGCCGAGGCCGATAACGCGCGGCAGGAACCAGGTGCCGCCGCCATCGGGCATGAGGCCCCGGCGCACGAACACCTCGCCCATGCGCGTGCGCTCGGTGCCCAGGCGGACGTCGCACGCCAGCGCCAGATCGCAGCCGTAGCCGACCGCGGCCCCGTCGACCAGCGCAACGATGGGCTTCGGGCAGGCCTGCAGGGCGCGGATCATGCCGTGAAAGTAGTCGCGCACGCGGGCCTCGAGATCAGTGGGCGCGCCCTCCTGGAGCGCGCTCTTGAGATCGGCGCCCGAGCAGAAGGTGCCGCCGGCGCCGAAAAGCACCACCACGCGCAGGTCGCGCCGTTCGGCCGCCTCGCGCACGGCGGCGATGATGCGCTGGTTGGTCTCGAACGTGAGGCCGTTCTTGGACTCCGGGCGCTCGAGGACGATCCAGCGCACACGCTCCTGGTCACGAACGCGAACCGGCTCAGGCGTGGACATCTTTTTCTCCTTGCGTGGGGGGCCGCATGAGCGCGGCCACACCGGTGGTGAAGTATTGCGCGGCGCTGATGATCGTCAAGATGGCGGCGATGACCATGATGACCTGCAGCCAGGGCAGAAGGGCAGATTGAGCGAAGGCATGCGCCAATAGCGCGAGCGCGATCACGATGGTGTGCGAAAAGGTGGCGTACTTGCCGATGCGCGTGGGGCGCCAGCGTTCGGGGTCGTAGCGGCCGGGCAGGGCCAGCTTGAACAGCCCGGCGCCGAACAGGATGACCGCGTCGCGCCCAATCACGAGCGCGGCCAGCCAGACCGGGACGGTGGCGGTGGCGGCGGCGACCAGGTAGCTGACCAGCAGCATGAGCTTGTCGGCGGCCGGATCGAGCAGCGCGCCCAGCTCCGATTTCTGGTGAAAGTAGCGGGCCACGAAACCGTCGGCGATGTCGGTGACTGCAGCGGCCACGAACACGATGAACGCGGTCGGAAGGCTGCCCGAGGCCCACAGCACCCCGAAGATGGGCACGAGCGCGATGCGCAGCATGGTCAGAACCGTCGCAAAGGTGACCCGCGCCAGCGTCACGAAGGTAGTCCAAAGTCGAAAGTTGAAAGTCGAAAGGAACGGACCGGTCCTGCTTTGGACTTTCGACTTCTGACTCTTGACTTCATTCTAGGCTCTTGCGCATGCGCACGACCACGGTCTGAAAACCGCGCTCGCCCACGGTGACCTCGCCGTAGTAGGGATAGTAGCCGTCCGCCACCACTTCCAGGCGGTGCCAGCCCGGACGCAGGGGCATGGGCTTTCCGCGCCAGCTGGCGGCGTGCTGCAGGTAAAAGTCGTCCACGAACACGTTGGCCTCGGGCAGGTCGCAGTCGAGCAGGATGCCGCGTGTGCCCTCGCCGCTCGTGTGCGCGCACGCGAGCGCGCCCAGCAGGAGAAGGCCCGCTGCGAGCCAGCTTGCCCTCATGGTCCGGTCCTGGCCAGCCGCGCGCGCACCTCACGATCGCTGGCCGCGTCGACCTGCAGCCCCTGGGCGCGCAGGGCAGCCGCCAGCGTGCCGCCGGTCTGGGCCGTGCGCACACCCAGCCAGACCTCGCCACCACCCAGCCGGCGCACCGAAGCCGCCTGCACTCCCGGCAGCTGCGCGAGCTGGTCACTGAGCGCCTCCACGTCGCGCAGACTGCCCAGACCCGCCACCCGCACGACCACGCCGCCCCCGTCGCCCGAACCGGTGCTGGGAGCGCTGTAGCGCGCGCTCAGCTCGTCGGCCAGCTTGTCGGCGGCCGGGCCGGACGCATTCTCGAGCGCCTGCTGGGTGGCCTCGGTGCCGCTGGGCGCAAAGCCGCGCGCTTCGCCCGCCCCGCGCGCCAGCGCGCGCCCCTCGCCGTCCAGGGCCCGCAGCTCGACCCGCACCTGGGTCGCCATCATCTCGGTCCCGCGCACGCGGCCCTCGGGCTGACTCGAAACTGCCGCCACCACCACGATACCCGCGCCCGCCCCGCGCAGGAGCGAGGACGCTTCCAGATCCGAGCGCGCCGTCTCGCCCACTGGAGCCGCCACCACCAGAAAGCCGCGAGTCTCCAGCGCACGCCGGGTGGCGTCGGCGGCGACCGGCCCGCCGAACCCGACCAGCACGCGCGGTCGGCCGGGCGGCGCCGGCGCAATCGGGGGCGGGGTCGGTGGGCGCGGCCCCGGACCTCCTCCCGTCCCCGCGATTGCAACCGCGTCCCGGCGCAGAAGCGAGACCTCCACCTGCGCCTCGATCTGGACCTGGAACAGCCCACCTTCAACCTCGTGCTCATCGAGCACGCGGTAGGTGGGCACGTAGCTGCGCGCGCGCGGCAGGAGCTCGCGGCGCAGCGCCGCCTGCGCACGCAATCGGGTGTCGGCATCGAGCACGTAGGCCAGCGCCTGATCGACCGCCTGCTTGAGCGCCTCGTCGAGCGCCCGGTCGCGTGCCGCCACCCGATTTCCGGCCACCACCTTGGCCTGGCCGAGCGCCTGCACGGGCGTGGTCGCAAGAAGACAGGCCAGCGCGAAAAGCGTCATTTCTCGATCACCACGGCCACCGGGCCGCCGCGCAGATCCCCGTCCGACAGCTTGCCGATGCGGATGGTTTGCGGGTGCGGGCCCAGTCGCTCGTCCTTTTTGGCCTCGGCCAGGGTGGCGTAGAAGCGCAGATCAGCCTGCGGCAGGATGGCGGGCTGGATGCGGCTTCGGCAGATCGCGATGCGGGCTGCACCGGAGCGCGACTTGCCGGGCCCGGCGGCGGGCGCGGCCGCCGCCTCCGGGTCGCCGGCCAGCGCACGGGCGACCTTTTGCAGCGAAAGCCGCACCTGCAGCTCGATGCCCCCGTCGGAGGCATAGCGCACGCGCGCGGGCTGCACCTGGTCGAGCGTCTTCTCGAGCCAGCGCCTGGCCTCGGGCCGCTTGCGTAGGCGGTCGCCGACCGTGCCCCCGCCCACGACCGGCAGATGGGCGGCCGCCTCCAGAAGCTTGCGCGTCGCCGCCTGTCGCGCCGCCCGCTCGGCGCCCACGCGTGCGACGCCGGGATTGGGCGCGCGCAGGCTGGGCGCTGCGCCCGCCTCCACCTCGAGCACACCGCGCTGCCAGTCCACCGTCGCCGGGCCGACCGGTTGCACGAGCGCGACCAGGATCAAACCGGCTATTCCCATTCGATGGTCGCCGGAGGTTTGGACGAGATGTCGTACACGACCCGGCCGATGCCCTTGACCTCGCTGACGACCCGATTCGAGATGGTGCCCAGAAGATCGTAGGGCAGCGGCACCCAGTCGGCCGTCATGCCGTCGCGCGAGTGGACGGCGCGCAGCGCCAGCACCTCGGCGTAGGTGCGCGCGTCGCCCTGCACGCCCACCGACCGCACGGGCAGGAGCACCCCGAAAGCCTGCCAGATCGACTCGTACAGGCCGGCCGCGCGGATCTCCTCCTCGATGATGGCGTCGGCGGCCCGCAAGAGGTCCAGCCGTTCGCGTGTGACCGCGCCCAGGACACGCACTGCCAGGCCCGGGCCCGGAAAGGGCTGGCGCATGAGCACATGGCGCGGCAGCCCCAGCTCCGAGCCCAGCTCGCGGACCTCGTCCTTGAACAGCTCGCGCAGGGGCTCGATCAACGCCAGCTTCATCTTCTCGGGCAGGCCGCCCACGTTGTGGTGGGTCTTGATGGTGGCCGAGGGGCCGCGCACGCTCAGGCTCTCGATGACGTCGGGATAGAGGGTGCCCTGAGCCAGGAACTTTACGCCCCCGACCTTGCGCGCTTCTTCTTCGAACACTGCGATGAACTCGGCACCGATGCGTTTGCGCTTCTGCTCGGGGTCGGTGACGCCAGCGAGCTGGGCCAGAAAGCGGTCGGCCGCGTCGACCACGCGCAGATCGATGTGGAACTCCTGGCGGAAGACGGTTTCGACTCCCTGCGCCTCGCCCGCCCGCAGAAGGCCGTTGTCGACGAAGATGCAGGTCAGGCGGTCGCCCACCGCCCGCTGCACGAGCGCCGCCGTCACCGATGAGTCGACGCCGCCCGAGAGGCCGCAGATGACGCGGCCCTGCTCCACCTGCGCGCGGATGGACTGGGTGGCCTGCTCGACGAAGGAGGCCATGGTCCAGGTGGGCTGGCAGCCGCAGATGCGGAACAGGAAATTGCCCAGGATCTCGGCGCCGCGCGGCGTGTGCGCGACCTCGGGATGGAACTGCACGCCGTAGAAGCGGTGCGGCGGATCGACCACCGCGGCGGCCGGCGAGTGCTTCGACTCGGCGACGACGTGCATGCCGGGCGGCAGCGCCGCCACCCGATCGCCGTGCGACATCCAGACCGCGATGTCCTCGCCCGGCTGGAAGCCGAAGAAGAGGTCAGACCCTCCTGTTACGGTAACGTGGGCCCGTCCGTACTCGCGCTTGTCGGCGGGCTCGACGCGGCCGCCCAGCAGCTTGGCCGCCAGCTGCACGCCGTAGCAGATGCCGAGCTTGGGTACGTCGAGCGCGAACAGCTCGCCGGGCACCGTGGGCGCGCCCGGGTCGTAGCAGCTGGCCGGGCCGCCCGAGAGCACCAGGCCGCGTGGAGCCAGCGCGCGGATCCTCTCGAGCGGGGTATCGAAGGGCAGGATTTCGCAATACACCTTGAGCTCACGGATGCGGCGCGCGATGAGCTGCGTGTACTGGCCGCCGAAATCGAGGATGAGGATGAGCTGGCGCATCAGTCGAGGTGGTAGTTGGGGGCTTCCTTGGTGATGACGATGTCGTGTACATGCGATTCGCGCAAGCCGGCGCTGGTGATGCGCATGAAGCGCGCCTTCTGCCGCAGCTCCTCGATGGTGCGGGTGCCGCAGTAGCCCATGCCGGCGGCCAGTCCGCCCAGAAGCTGGTAGATCGACTGCGACAGCGAGCCGCGATACGGCACCCGCCCCTCGATGCCCTCGGGCACCAGCTTGCGCTCGCTCTCGATGTCGTCCTGGAAGTAGCGGTCGCGCGAGCCCTCGCGCATGGCGGAAAGCGAGCCCATGCCCCGGTACATTTTGTAGCTGCGCCCCTGATACAGGATGACCTCACCGGGCGCCTCGTCGGTGCCCGCGAACAGAGAGCCGATCATGACCGTGTGCGCGCCGGCCGCGATGGCCTTGGGGATGTCACCCGAGTACTTGATGCCGCCGTCCGAGATGATGGGGATGCCCTTTTTGGCGGCCGCGCGTGCGCAGTCGGCGATCGCGGTCACCTGCGGGACGCCGACGCCGGCCACGATGCGGGTGGTGCAGATCGAGCCTGGCCCCTGCCCCACCTTGACCGCATCCACGCCCGCCTTGATGAGGGCCTCGGTGCCCTCGGCCGTCGAGACGTTGCCGGCCAGAAGCTGGCAGCCCGGGAAGGTGCGCCGGGTGGCCAGCACGGCCTCGATCACGTTCTTGGAATGGCCGTGCGCGGTGTCGATCGCGATGACATCGCAGCCCGCGCCCAGAAGCGCCGCAATGCGCTCCTCTCGATCCGGCCCCACGCCCACCGCCGCACCCACGCGCAGCCGACCCAGCTCGTCCTTGACCGCATCGGGATGCGCCTGTGCTTTTTCGATGTCCTTGATCGTGATGAGGCCGCGCATGCGACCGCCGGTGTCGACCACGATCAGCTTCTCGATGCGATTCTTGTGCAGGAGCTCCTTGGCCTGCTCGAGCGTGGTGCCCTCGGGCGCGGTGACCAGCTTCTGGGTCATCACGTCGCGGACCCGCTGCTCCAGGTTGCGCTCGAAGCGGATGTCGCGGTTGGTCAGGATGCCGACCGGCCGGCCCTCCTTGACCACCGGTAACCCGCTGATGCCGTGCCGCCGCATCAGCTCGAGCGCGTGCGCGAGCAGCTGGTCGGGGTCGACCGTCACCGGGTCGACCACCACGCCCGACTCTGCCTTCTTGACCTTGACCACCTCGAGCGCCTGCGCGGCGATGCCCATGTTCTTGTGCAAAATCCCCAGGCCCCCTTCGCGCGCCATGCAGATCGCGGTTGCGGCCTCGGTGACCGTATCCATGGCCGATGACAGAAGCGGCATGTTGAGCGCGATCTGGGCGGTCAGCTGGGTGCGCACGTCGACATCGCGCGGCAGCACATCACTCTCGGCCGGCACCAGCAGCACGTCGTCGAAGGTGAGCGCTTCCCGAAGCTTTTCATCGCTCAGCATGGTTTCCTCATTCCGGTTTGCCCTGGGTTTGTGACTGTGCATTGTGCGCGCTGCTCGCGCGCTCGCGGGCCAGCACGCGCAGGATCGCCTCGATGATCTCTTTGGGAGTGGCGGCCGCGGCCAGCTTCTCGCTGGCCACCTTCGCCTCCGGCAGCGCGCCCTCGGAGGCGTCAGCCGGCACCAGAGCGGTCGCGACCGCGACCACGAGGCGCGCGCCCAGGGGCGTCCCACTCGGCGGCGTGGGCTTGCTGGACGAGCCGGCGGCCGGACGGCGCGTGCGCTCGGTCAGGGCGCGCAGCATGGGCGCGAGCCCGTCGGGCGCGCCGGCCGCCCAGCCGAACGTGCCCACGAAATCGGGCGGCTCAATCCCGGCCGCGCGCAGCGAACGATCGAGCGCGAACAGCTCGGCGCACAGGCCCATCTCGGCCACCGCCCGCTCGGCCAGACCCATCTCGCGCGCCACCATGCGGGTCAGACGGCCCATCTCGTGGGCATGATGGCGGCCCGACAGGCGCGCCTCGGCCAGATCGACCAGCAGGCCCACCGTCTGGGTCAGCACCTGGGTGTGGCGCTCCTCGCTCGCGCGCAAAAGCTCGGGCACCGGCGTGCGCGCGTCCTCGTCGACGCGCGGAGGGCGGGGCAAGCGCCGCACCTGCGTGGGCTCCGAATCGGGATCGGTCGGCAGCGGTGTGGACACGGACGTCTCGCGCCCGGACGCGACGTCCGCATCGGGCAGCGGCGTCGGCGTCTCCTCATCGGCGCCGGGCGGCGGGGTCGTCATCGGTGCCCCGGGCGCGCTTTTGGGCGGATAGGTCCGGATCCGGGAGGCTGCCGCCGAGGCCGTGCGATGCACCACCTCGAGCGGGAACTGGATCTCGGCCCGCGACACGCCGGGGGGCGGCGGCCGCGGCATCGGGACCGCGCCCGCGGTTGCAGGCGGCGCTACCACCGAGGCTGCAGCCGGAGCCGACGGCGCAGGCGGCGTGGGCACCATGCGCAAAAGGGGCGCGCGCGCGTCGGCGCCCAACGTCTCCAGGCGCGCAATCTCGCGCGCCAGCTCGGGATCGATTTCGACCTTGGCCGGTTCGTCGGCCTCGTCAGCGGCTGCGCCAGCATAGGCGCGCTCGATGGCGCGCAGGATGGCGCCGCGCCGGCCCAGGTAGGCCTCGACCGCTTCGACATCCGCCGCCACCCGTGTGCGCTCGAGCGCGGATTCGTCGGTCGGATCACAGGATGCCACGGCCAGCGTGCGGCGGTTCGCGCTGAGCTCGAGCGGCATCACCAGCACCGCTCGCGCCAGCTCGCGCGGGATCTTGCGCCGCAGCTCGCCGGGCAGGGTCAGGCCCAGAAGGCGCTCGTCCGGGATGGTGGCGATGCCGAGCCGGCTCGATAGGATCAGAAACAGGTCTTCCTCGGCCAAGGGGCCCATTTCCAAGAGGGTTTCCGCGAGCAGCCCGCCCCGCTCCCGGCACAGCTTGCGCGCGCGTTCCAGATCTGCGGAAGAAATGACTTTCTCCTCCAAAAGGAGGGTTCCGAGATCCTTGCGCACCGCCATCCTTAAAAGGTGCGCGGAAGTATAGTTTTGCGCACCTACTTTGTAAAGGTAACCGAGCGGTAACGCCGCCCGTCCGGTTCAGAAGGATCGGGAGCAGGGGCCGTATGGTAGAGCATGAGGTGCCGTAGCTGCTCCGCGATCTTGCTCACTTCTTGGCTGATGGTCGCGGCCGGAGCGGGCTGCGCCGCCAGCAACAACATCAACGGCGATGGCGCGGGCTCGGGCGGCACCGGCGGCAGCGGAGGCACCGGCGGTCAAGACGGGGGCGGCGACGGCGGGGGCCTGTGCGGAAACGGGCGTCTCGACCCGGGCGAGCGCTGCGATCCGGCCATCCCGCCCAGCCAGATCGGCGCCTGCCCAACCAATTGCAACGACAACGACTCCTGCACGGTGGACGGCATGACCGGCAGCGCCAGCAACTGCACGCTGCGCTGCACGCACGAAACGATCACCACCTGCGGACCTCAGGACAACTGCTGCGCCGCCGGCTGCTCGGCCGCCACCGATCCGGACTGCTCCCCCTCGTGCGGCAACGGCGTGGTCGAGCCGGGCGAAGCCTGCGACAAGGCCATCCCGGCCGGGCGGGCGGGCGCCTGCCCGACCAACTGCGACGACGGCAACCCGTGCACCACGCAGGCCCTGGTGGGGAGCGTCGAAAACTGCACGGCGCGCTGCATGTACCGGGACATCACGGCCTGCGGGCCCGACGACGGCTGCTGCCCGTCGGGCTGCAACGCGACCAACGACCCCAACTGCAGGGCCACCTGCGGAAACGGGGTCGTCGAAATGGGCGAGACCTGCGATCCGCCCTCGTCGTGCCCGACCAGTTGCGACGACGGCAACGCCTGCACGCGCGACAGCATGCAGGGCAGCGCGGCCAGCTGCACCGCGCGCTGCCAGCACGATCCGATCACGGCCTGCGGCCCCAACGACGCCTGCTGCCCGGCCGGCTGCAATTCGAACAACGATCCAAACTGCAGCCCCACCTGCGGCAACGGCGTGATCGAGCCCGGCGAGTCGTGCGATCCGCCCTCGTCGTGCCCGACCAGCTGCGACGACGGCAACCCGTGCACGGCCGACACGCTGTTCGGCAGCGCCGCCAACTGCACAGCTACCTGCGGGCATCAGGTTATCACGGCCTGCGGGCCCAACGACGGCTGCTGCCCGAGCGGGTGCGGCGCCGGTCAAGATCCGAACTGCATGGCGGCGGTGTGCGGCAACGGCGTGGTAGAGAGCGGCGAGCTGTGCGACACGGCGATTCCGACCGGTCAGCCCGGCCACTGCCCGCAGAGCGCGTCCGAGTGCAACGACGGCAACGCTTGTACCGTCGACGGCGTGACCGGCTCGGGTTGCCAGCGCACCTGCACCCACACGCAGATCACGGCGTGTACGGGCGGGGATAGTTGCTGCCCGGCAAGCTGTAACGCAAACAACGATAGCGACTGCCAGCCGCGCTGCGGAAATGGGGTGGTCGAGGCGGGCGAGACCTGCGATCCGCCGTCGTCGTGCCCGACCCTTGCGCAGTGCAATGACGGCAACGCATGCACGACCGACCTTCTGGTGGGCAGCGCGCAGACCTGCACGGCCCAGTGCGCGCACAGCGCGATCACGCGCTGCAGCTTCACGAGCGACGGCTGCTGCCCCTCGGGCTGCAACTTCAACACCGACATCGACTGCAACCCGGTGTGTGGCAACGGCGTGGTGGAGGGCTCGGAGCGCTGCGACACCGGCATCCCGCCCGGTATGCCGGGTGCCTGTCCGGTCACCTGCCCGTCGAGCTGCTTCGATTTCAATGATTGCCCGATCCAGGACGACTGCGTGAATGGTCAGTGCGTGCCCCTGGGCGGCGGCGACAACACCTGCCGCAGGGAGACCCTTACCGGCAGCGCCTGCAACGCCCATTGCGTGGTCAATCCGGCCATCACCACATGCGGCGGGGGCGCCGACATGTGCTGCCCGTTCACGTGCAACCAGTCGACCGACGTCGATTGCTTCTCATCCTGGTCGGCCATGACCTTGCAGGCAGGCGTTGCATTTTCGACCACATGCACGAACATCCCGGCCACCCTGCAGCAAGGCCACCATTATGTAGTGACCACCTGCGTGGCCACCGGCACCGCGCTGGCCGGAAGCGGCGACACGGTGGTGGAGGTGCACGCGCCCGGAACCGACGCCATGGTGGTCCAGGACGACGACTGCACCACGACCCCGAACCTGATCAGCCTGGCCGGGTGGAGCTGCGTCAACGGGAATGGCTCCAACTTTGCGTCGTGTGCCGGCGAGACGCCGGGCGGCTTCAACGCGCCGGTCACGGGCACCTACCGGATTTGTGTGCGCGCTTTCTCCTCCAGCTCGACCGGAACCGCGACCGTCACACTCTGGTCGAACTGAGCCTTGCCGGGGCTGGCCGCGCGCGCGCGCCGTGCTAGCCTTGTCCCCAGCATGCGGGCGACCGGTCGCTGGCTGTTCGCGGCGTTCGCCGCAACCATCCTGTGTTTTTTCGGCTCCACGCTCTACGTCCAATCCACGCAAGCAGCCATCGATCGTGACGCGCTTTCGATTGCTCACAACGCGTCGCCGAGCATCCAGCACCTGTCGAGCGCCCGGGCCGAGCTGCGCCACCTCGAGGTGCTGCTCGAAACCTACCTGGACGATGTCGACGCGGGTCGGCCCGGCGATCGGGCAAGCCTGCAGAGCACGCGCGCGCAGATTGACGCCGAGGTGCGGGCCTACCTCCGGCTCCCGACCTATCCGGGCGAGCACGAGCTGTGGCTCCAGGTGCAGCACGAGCTGGCCGCGGTCGACGCGGCGCTCGAGCACACTTTTGCTGCGGTCGATCGGGGCCAGCTGGCGGCCGCCCGCGCCGACGCCAGGGTCCTGCACGCGGCCGCCGACCGCGCCTACACGGCCGCGCGCGGCACCATCGAGGTCAACGCCCGCCGGGCCGGCGACATCGCGCTGCGCATCGAGCGCCACCGGCAGCACTCGACCCACATTGCGTACGGCCTCGACCTTTTGAGCGCGGTGCTCGCGGTCACGGCTGCCCTTCTGGCCCGGCGCGCGCTCAAGCACCACACCAGCGTGCTGGAGGCGCACTCGCGCCTTCTGGCCGAGCGCGCGGAGGAGCGCGAGCAATTTGCGGGCCGGGTCGCGCACGACATTCTGAGCCCGCTCAATGCGGTCTCGTTCGCGCTCGACTATGCGCAAAGGACCACCCGTGACGACGCGCGCACGCAGGACATGCTCGAGCGCGGTCTGCGCAGCATGGAGCGCATCAAGATCATCGTTGAAGGGCTGCTCGAGTTCGCGCGCGCAGGCGGTCAGCCCGAGCCGGGAGCGCGGGCCGAGGTGCCCGAGGTGATGGCGGACCTTTTGCCGAGCTTGTCGGCCGAGGCGGCCGAGAAGCAAGCCGAGCTGCAGTTCGAGCCCTGTGCGCCCTGTGCGGTCGCCTGCAGCGCCGGCCTTTTGACCAGCCTCATCGCCAACCTGGTGCGCAACGCGATCAAGTACTGTGCCACCAGCCCGGTCCGGCACATCACGGTGCGCGCGCTGGCCCACGACACCAGCGTGCGCATCGAGGTCGAGGACACGGGACCCGGTCTCCCGCCGGGCTTCGAGCGCACGGTGTTCGAGCCCTACGTGCGCGCGCCCGGCTCGAAGCAGCCCGGCATCGGCCTCGGCCTGGCGACGGTCAAGCGGGTGGCCGTCGCGCATGGGGGGGCGGTCGGCGTGCAGTCGGTGAGCGGGCGCGGCTGCCGGTTCTGGTTCGATCTGCCCGCGCTGCCGCCCCGGTCGCCCGCGCAAGCCCCGCGCGCACAGGCCACCAACTAAGACCGAGTCCAGGGTCTTGGGGTATGGGGGAACCTGTGCTTGACGGCCTCGGGGACGGCTTCGCCTCTACGGTGGACAGCCGCGCTCGTGGCGGACGAGATAGCGGAGTGCGCCTGCCCACCGCAGGCCCCCGGCCTACGACCGCCTCAGCGCTTTTTTCTTCTTCGACGTTTTTTAGGATCGGCGGCGCAGTGTCGAGGCGGCGCGGCGGGGCGCTCAAGACTGGGACAGGCGGCAGGCGAAAGAGCCGGGCCGGGACGCGGGCAGGAGGCGGGCGCCGGCCGCAGCAGCTCGA
Source organism: Polyangia bacterium (assembly GCA_035258845.1). Classification (GTDB taxonomy): domain Bacteria; phylum Myxococcota_A; class Polyangia; order JAHFDS01; family DATFWX01; genus DATFWX01. Next base: position 21,700 of record DATFWX010000105.1, read on the forward strand.
TCTGGACCTGCGGAGGTGGGGTGGACGCCGGCCGGGTGCCGGCCGCCCCAAAGGCGCGCGGCCAGGAGTCCCGCATCGCGCCCGCCCCATCTTCACCAGAACCACGCCCGTTCACGTGACCGTGCGCATGGCCGCGCACGTGTGGAACCTGCGCCGCGCCATCGCCTACATCCGCGTCAACGCCACCAAGCACGCCCGCGCATGGGGCCAAAGGCTGCCGCCCAGCTGGCTCGATCCCTTCTCGTCGGATTCGCCCGCCCTGAGCATCGAGCTCCCCAAACCGCACACCTGGGTGGTCCGGCTGGGCTGGCGGCGAGG
>DATFWX010000106.1:0-37630 GCA_035258845.1 Polyangia bacterium
TGCGCTGACCGATGTGGGCGTGGTGCGCCTGCGCCCGGAGCCGGACTGGGACGAGCCCGAAGCCAGCCTGGCCGGGCGGCTGGCTCCACGGGTGGAGCTGTCGGTGCAAGCGCGCCAGCGTGCGGCTTCGCAGCAGCTGACCGTGCTTGCCCTGCTGACGCTGCCGCTCGATGCCCCCGCACGCCCCGCGGCCAGCCGGGCGCGCTCGGCCGAGCGTACGCGCACCCGCGCGATGCGAAGTCGCGCCGTGCGCCTGCGCCAGCTGGCCCGTCATGTGGCGCGATCCGCACACAAGCTGCCCGATCCCAAGCGGCGCGCGCTGCGCCTGCTCAGGGCCCAGGAGCTGGCCGCCCAGGCGAGCGCGGTCATCGAGGCGGTGCCATGACTCGGCGGGCCAGAGCTCTCGTGCTGGGCGTTCTGTGCGCGGGTGCGGGCAACGCGCACGCCACCCCCACCGCCCGCCTTCGTCACGGTAACCCGGCCGCCGAGCTGGCCCGGGTGTGTGTGCGCAGGGCGGGCGCGCAGCCCGAGCGGGCGCGCTCCTGGCTCGCGCGCGTCCGCCTGGCGGCCTGGCTGCCCGAGCTCCGGCTGGGCGCGGAGCGCGACCTCGGCACCCGCGAAGCCATCGATCCGCAGGACCGTGCACGCTATGGAACCTATACGCTGGACGAGCTGCGCGTGGAGGGGCGCGCGACCTGGCGCCTGGACCGGCTGGCGTTCGATCCCGAGGAGCTGCGGGCGAGCCGGGAAACCGTGCGGCTGGCCGAGCTGCGCCAGGATCTTGCGCTCACGGTGGTCCGCCTGTACTACGAGCGGCAGCGTCTCGCCATCGAGAGCCAGCTCGAGGCCGAAGCGGCGCCGCGTGAAACCGCCCTGCGAAGCGCGCGCATCGAGGAGCTGAGCGCAATGCTGGAGGCGCTGTGTGGTCCCGCGGCGCGCGAGGAGGACCAGGGGCGTGACCAATAAGCGGCAGCACCCGCGTTTCGCGTGTGACGTCCAGGCCGAGCTGCGCCTGCCTGGCCAGGTGCTGCCGGTGCGCGCGGTCGACATCTCGCGCGGCGGCATCTGCCTGCTCGGCGATCAGCAGGCGGCGCTGGGCGTGCACGTGGGGGTGGCGCTGACCCTGATCCTGCGCTCGGGCCAACACTCGGAACGGCTGGTTTTGCCGGCCCGCATCATCTGGAGCACGCCGCTTCGCGACGGCCACCAGATCGGATGCAAGTTCGCCGAGCTGTCGGCGGCAGACACGCAATACCTGGAGACGTTTCTGCGCTTCGTGCGCGGTGAGGTCCGCGCCACCGCCGACGACGGCGAGGCGGGCGAGCCCGACGACGATCCCGATTCCGAGCCCTTCGCATGAACCGGAGGAAATGAGCGATGCGAAAGCCCAAGCTGCCTCCCCCACCCCCCGCGCGGCCGCCCGCGCCCGGCGCCGCGGCGGCCAAGGCGCGCGCACACCCACGCACGCGTGTGCAGCTGTCGGCCGAGATCGACACGTTCCAGGATCGCTTCACGGCCAGCACGCGCGACCTGTCGCTGGGCGGCGTGGGGCTCGATCTGGATCGGCCGCTCAAAGAGAACGCGACAGTGGCGATTTCGCTGTTTCTGGTGGTCGACGAAATCGAGGACGAGGCGACCGCGCCCATGAGCGTACGTGCGAAGGTGGCCTGGTGCGCGGAGTCGGATGCGGAGGGTCACTATACGGCCGGCGTCCATTTCGACGATCTGCTCCCACAGCAGCGTGAGTGGCTCGCTCACTTCCTGGCCCTGATCAGCAAAGGGTAAGAGCCGGCCCCTGCCGAAGTTGGGCGGCCGCCCGGCTCAGGCGCGTGCGCGGACCAGGATCTGCTCGGCCACACGCTGGCCGTCGAGCGCCGCGCTGACGATGCCGCCTGCGTAGCCGGCTCCCTCGCCGCATGGATACAGCCCCCGGTGCGATGGCGACTCCAGCGTGCGCGGATCGCGGTCGAGGCGCACGGGCGCACTGGTTCGGGTCTCGACGCCCACCAACACCGCCTCGCGCGTGACGAAGCCGGGCAGGCGGCGCCCCCACTCGACGAGCGCGCCGCGCAGGGCCGACACGATGGCGGGCGGCAGCGCGACCGCTACGTCGCCCGGCACCACGCCCGGGCGGTAGCTGGTGCTGGGGACATCCGCGCTCTTGCGGCCGGCCAGGAAATCATCGAGCCGCTGGGCGGGAGCGTGGTAGGCACCGCCGCCAGCTGCAAAGGCGGCCGCTTCGATGCGACGCTGGAGACGCATCCCGGCCAGGAGGTCGTCGGCGCCAAAGTCCGGGGTATCGACGGTGACCACGAGCGCGCCATTGGCGAACGGCGAGTCGCGGCGCGACAGGCTCATGCCGTTGGTGACCAGGCCGCCCGGCTCGGTCGCCGAGGGAACGATCCAGCCGCCCGGGCACATGCAGAACGAGTAGACGCCGCGCGTGCCGATCTGAGCGGTCAGATGGTAGGAAGCGGCCGGCAAGCGCGGGTGGCGCGCCCAGGCGCCGTATTGCAGCTCGTCGACCAGCGGCTGCGGATGCTCGACACGCGCGCCGATCGCAAAAGGTTTGGGCCGGCCCGCAATGTGAAGGCGTGCGGCCAGCTCGTAGATGGCGCGGGCGGAGTGCCCGACCGCCAGCACGACCGCGTCGGCGAACAGCTCTGCGCCCGAGCGCAGCCGTACCCCGGCCACACCTCCGTGCCCGAGCAGGAGATCGGTGACCGGATCGGACCAGCGGTAGCGGACGCCGGCGCTTTCGAGATGTGCGCGCAGCGCCACCAAGAGCCTGGGCAGTCGGTTGGAGCCGATGTGCGGGCGCGCCTCGATGAGGATCTCGGGCTGGGCGCCGAAGCGGACCAGCGTGCGCAGGACGCGCTCGATGCCCGCGCGGTCTTTCGCGCGCGTGTATAGCTTGCCGTCGGAGAAGGTGCCCGCCCCGCCCTCGCCAAAGCAGTAGTTGGAGTCGGGCTCGAGCTGCCCTCGCGTGAGCGCAGCCAGGTCGCGGCGACGCGGCTGCACCGGCTTGCCGAGCTCGATTACGGTGGGGAGCAGGCCGCCCTCGAGCAGCGTGAGGGCGGCGAAGGCTCCCGCCGGGCCGCTGCCCACCACAATCACGCGGCCTGCCTCGCGGGCACCAGAGCGGGCCTGGCGGCGGGATCCGGTGGGGCGGTCAGAAGCGGCTCGGCTGTTGGACGCGGTGGGGCGGTCAGAAGCGGCTCGGCTGTTGGACGCCGTTGGGCGGTCAGAAGCGGCAGACTCGGCTTGGCCTTCGAGCCCGGTTTGACCCTCAGCTTCAGCTGAGCTCTTGGAGCCGGTTGGGCCGTCAGACCCCGCGTGTATGCTACGCTGGGGGAGAAGGTCCTCGCGCGGGGCGGCGGTCGCGCAACCGTCCGCGACCTGCGATGCGTCCGCGACCTGCGAAGCGTCCACCACCTGCGAAGCGTCGACGACCTGCAACAGGTAGCGGTAAACCGGCGGGCGGCCCTTGCGCGCATCGAGGGACCGACGCAGGAGGCGGATCCGGATCTGGTCAGGGCGGCAGCCAAGCTTTGCCGCTGCTCGCTCCGCAAGCGCCGCCTCCGGCTCGTCCAGGCCGAGCACCACATCGATCTCGCGCGGCCCCCTCACGACCCTTTTGTTTACTCTAAAAAAGTCCTGGAACTTGCGGAAAATGCCCGCATACTTGCCAGCCTTTCAGGCCGCGTACAGGCTTACGCACCGATTCTGTCGATCTTTCAAAAGGTGCGTATCCCACTTCGCGGCATAGGTTATCCACAGACGAAAAGCTGAGTTATTTCAGATGACACGACGCGTTAAGATGGTGGCACAAGCGATGCAGCCCAACCGGGCCGTCCTTGGAGGAGGACACTCTATGGGTGCACTCATTCAACAGAATCTCGGCCAGGGCCAGCCGGCGGGGCGCGAGCGCGCGGTCAAGATCCTGGCGAAGTCGATCTATAAAGAGCTGCGGCAGAACGGATACGACCCCAAGCAAATCGTCGCGCTCTCGAGCGAGCTCATCTCTCTGGTGACGACCGAGATCAAGGAAGACGACAAAGCCAACGGCTAACCTCCTCCCTCTCGCATCCATCCCACTTTCGCAATTCTCAAGCAGCCTGGTATAAAGAAGCCCTCATGCCGGTCCGCGTTGCCATCAACGGGTTCGGTCGCATCGGCCGCCGCGTGATCCGATGTGAGTTCCACGATCCCGCGGTCGAGTTCGTGGCCATCAACGACCTCACCGATCCAGCCACGCTTGCGCATCTGCTCAAGTACGATTCGGTCCATGGTCGCTTTCCGGGCGGAGTCACCCATGATGAGAAGCACATCATCGTGGCCGGCACGCCGATCGCCGTGCTGGCGCAGACCGATCCGGCAAAGATCCCCTGGCGCAGCTTCGGCGTGGACATCGTTCTCGAATGCACGGGTCTGTTCACCGACCGGGCCGGGGCCGGCAAGCACCTCGAGCAGGGCGTGAAAAAAGTGATCATCTCGGCGCCCGCCAAGAACCCGGACATCACGCTCGCGTGCGGCATCAACCTCGACCAGTACGACCGCACCAAACATCATGTGATCTCCAACGCGAGCTGCACCACCAACTGTCTGGCTCCGGTGGCCAAGGTGCTGCACGAAAACTTCGGCATCCTGCGCGGCCAGATGACCACCGTCCACTCCTACACCAACGATCAGCGCATCTTGGATCTGCCGCACAAGGATCTGCGCCGGGCTCGCGCCGCCGCCCTGAACATGATTCCAACTTCGACCGGCGCCGCCCGCGCCATCGGCGAGGTGCTGCCGGCGCTCAAGGGCAAGCTGGACGGCATGGCCATCCGCGTGCCCACACCCAACGTGTCCGTGGTCGACCTGGTGGCGCGGCTCGAGAAGCCGGCCCACCGCGACGAGATCAACCTGTCGTTCCGTCGCGCCGCCGAGGGCCCGCTGCAGGGCATCCTGGGCGTCACCGACGAGCCGCTGGTATCATCGGATTTCGACGGCGACAATCATTCGGCCACGGTCGATCTGGCCGCCACCATGGTGACCGGTGACCTGTGCAAGGTGCTGGCCTGGTATGACAACGAAACCGGATACGCGCAGCGCCTGTACGACGTTTGCCGGTACGTGGCGCTGCAAGGCTTTCAATCCCCATGAGCATTCGTACACTGACTGAGCTTGCGATCGAGGGCCGGCGCGTCTTCATCCGCGTCGATTTCAACGTTCCGCTGACGCCCGCGCGCGGGGTCGCCGACGACACCCGCATCCGGGAAGCGCTGCCCACCGTGCGCCAGGTGCTCAGCCGCGGCGGCCGCGCAGTGTTGGCCTCGCATCTGGGCCGACCCAAAGGCAAGCCCGATCCGAAATCGAGCCTGGAGCCGGTCGGGGTCCGCCTGGCCGAGCTCCTGGGCCAGGAAGTCATGCTGGCCGACGAGCCGGTCGGCGACGGCGCGCGCAAGGTGGTGTCCGACCTGCGCGACGGCCAGGTCGCGCTGCTCGAAAACCTGCGCTGGCACCCGGGCGAGGAAGCCAACGACGAGCAGTTCGCACGCACGCTGGCCAGCTATGCCGATGTCTACTGCAACGATGCCTTCGGCACCGCGCACCGGGCGCACGCCTCCACCTGCGGCATGGTCAAATACGTGGGCGAAAAATGCGCGGGCCTGCTCATGCTCAAGGAGATCAAGTTCCTGGGCAGGCTCTTAGGCGAGGTCGAACGGCCCTTCGTGGCCATCCTGGGCGGCGCCAAGGTGTCCGACAAGATCGGGGTGCTCGAGAACCTTCTGGCCCGCGTCGATCGCATGCTTGTGGGCGGCGCCATGGCCAATACCTTCCTGGCGGCCCGCGGCGGCGAGCTGGGGACATCGCTCCTCGAAACCGACAAGATGGCGCTCGCGCGGGCCTTCCTGGCCAAAGCCGACAAGGCCAAGGTCGAGGTCGTGCTGCCGTCCGATCTCATTGCGGCCCCGAGCCCCGACGCGCCGAGCGGCCACCCGGTGCCGGCGGGCAAAGTTCCGGCCGGGGAGATGGCGCTCGATATCGGGCCCCAGAGCCTGCACGCCTTTTCCACCCGGGTGGGCGAGGCGCGGACCATTTTCTGGAACGGGCCCATGGGCATGTTCGAGAAAGCTCCCTTCGCAGAGGGCACCATGGGCATGGCACGCGCGGTTGCGGGCGCGCGGCGCGGAGCGGTCACGGTGGTGGGCGGCGGCGACTCGGTGGCGGCCGTCCACGCGTCGGGTGTAGCCGACAAGATCACGCACATCTCGACCGGCGGCGGCGCCTCGCTCGAGTTTCTGGAGGGCAAGAAGCTGCCGGGCATCGCGGTGCTGGAGTAGCCCATGGCTCGCGTCCCCTTCATCTGTGGCAACTGGAAGCTCCATAAGACCATCGCCGAGGCGGTCGCGCTTTCGAGCGAGCTGCGCAACCAGCTCGGCACCGTGCGTGAGGTCGAGATCGCGGTGGCGCCGCCGTTCACCGCCCTGTCGGCGGTCGCCAAGCGGCTCGAGGGCTCGCACATCAAGCTGGCTGCACAGGACTGCTTCTGGGAGGACCGGGGCGCCTGGACGGGCGAAGTCGGGCCCGGCCTGCTCAAGGACGCCGGCTGCGGCTACGTGATCGTGGGCCACTCCGAACGCCGGCAGCATTTCGGAGAGCTCGACGCGGCGGTCAATCTGAAAGCGCGGGCGGCCCTGCGCGCCGGGCTCGCGCCCATCATCTGCGTGGGCGAAACCCTGGCCGAGCGGGAGGCCGGCGAAACCATGGGCCGGGTGGGCGCGCAGCTCGAGGGTGCGCTTGCCGACTTGACGCCCGACGACGCTGGCCGCATTGTCCTGGCCTACGAGCCGGTGTGGGCCATCGGAACCGGCCGCAACGCGACCCCGGCCCAGGCCCAGGAGGTACATCAGTTCCTGCGCAGTCGGTTGGCTGCCCGCTTCGGTGGCGTGGCCGACCAGGTGCGAATACAGTATGGTGGCAGCGTGAAACCGGACAACATCGCAGCGCTGATGGCGCAGCCGGACATCGACGGCGCCCTGGTCGGGGGTGCGTCGCTCGAGGCCAAACAGTTTGTCCCGATCGTGAGGTATGGAAAGTCGTGATCCACCTTATCACCGCTCTGCATGTGCTCGCGTGTTTGTTCCTGATCCTGGTCGTGCTGCTGCAATCGGGAAAGGGCGGCGGCATGGGCATCGCATTCGGCGGCGGCGGGAGCCAGACCGTGTTCGGCAGCTCGGGCGCGGGCAACTTTCTGACCCGCGCGACCGCCGTCACGGCTGGCATCTTCATGTTGACCTCGGTCTCGCTGGCCTACTTCGCGAGCCAGCAGGAATCGCGGCACTTGCGGCAGATCTCGGCCAAGCGCAAGCAGGAGGAGAAGGCCAAGCGCGAGCGCGAGGAGCTGCTCAAGAAGCAGATCCAGGAGCAAGGCGCGCCCGGCGCGCCCGCACCTCCAACCCTGCCCGGCACCACACCGTCGGGTCCCATCGAGGAGTCCGCACCAGCTCAGTCCACTGCGCCCGAGACGCCGGCGCCAGCGCCGTCGCCGGCGTCTGAGTCGGCCGCTCCTCCGGCGCCCGCGAAGAAATCCAGCAAGAAGTAACTACGGCCGCGACCGCCAGCCCAGCCCGATTTCGATGCCGCCCAGGTTGCCGGTGACCGTGTCCCCGCTGACCACGGGCGTGTAGTCGTACCCGAGCGCAAGCTCCAACGCACTCGCGCTCGCGCCGCGCAGCTGCCGCAGCACAATCAGCGCGGCGCCCACGTCGAGCGCAGCCTCGGAGCGCGAAAACTCGGGGAAGCTCTTGCCCATGATGTCGCGCCCCTGCACGCTGACGCGAGCCAGCCAGGCCCCCCCGTGCGCCCCCGCGAGCAGGCGCCAAAGCCCCCAGCGCCGCAGGCCGAGCTCCGCCTGCAGCCGCAGGGGGACCGCAACCAGGGAGTGGTCGACCGGGGTCATCAGATCGGTCTCGGTGCTGCCGCTCAAGAACAGCAGCCCGGTTTCGACACCGGCGGACACGCGCAGGCCCAGTGGCAGGCTTGCGCCCACCAGCGCGCCCCCACCGGTCGCGTGGGAGAGGTTGGACACGAAGACGCCTCGCGTGTCCAAGCGCGGGCGACCGCTTGTGGCCTGGTCGAATCTGAGTCGCCGCTCGACTGCGCCCGCGCGCAGAACCACCTCACCGGGGTCGCCGGCCGGGCCGATCTCGTAGCGCGCGCGATACGCGCCGCCCGCGATCGGTTCGAACGAGGACACCGCGCCCGCGTCGCAGCTTGCAGTCGGCGCGATCGCAAGCTCATGCGCGCCCGCATCGGTCACGCGGGCCGTAATCAGGTAGCTCCCGGGCGCGTCCGCGCGCACGCTGGCCTCGATGGCATCGGGAGGGCCGGTCACGAACCGCACGCGCCGCGTCTCCACCTGCCCGTCCGCTCTGGCCTCCAGCGTGAGGTCGCCTAGCGTCCGTCGCGGATGCAGGGTCGCCGAAACGATCCCAGGCGCCACAACCCGCACGCCTTCGGCACCCGAAAGGGCCAGCGTGGGATCGGGCTGGCCCGCCGGCGTGGCCGCGAAGGCCAGCACGCGCGCATGGGCCCGCCCATCGGCCACCACCTCGACCGGCGCCACGTCGAGCACGATGCGGGCGGCGTCCGGGATGCCGAGCGGTACCTCCTTGGTCTTGACGTTGCCCAGGCTGTCGACCGCGCGCACGGATCCGACGCGCGGACCGGGCGGCGCCACGAACCGGATGTCGGCGCGACCGTCGGCGTCGGTGGTACCGTGAAAGCTGGCATTGCCAACCTGAAGCGTGAACGCCGCGTGCGGCGCGTCGACCTGGATGGGCAGGAGGGCCGAGCCCCAGAGCGGCAGCACGGCCATGCCGGCCTGGTCGGTATCGTCCCAGACCGCCAGCACGGCCACCTGCGGATAGCGCTCGGCCGGCGCGTAGTAACGGGTGCGGAAATGGCCGGGTGCGCCGGCCACCGGCTGCGGCGGTTCCAACCGTCCCACGCTGGCCGAAATGTGCAGCCCGCGCGCACCTGGAGCCACCACCTGAACCTCGACCGACTCGGGCTGCGCGCCCAGCTGAAGGTGGTCGCGCGAGAGCAGCACCTGCATCGCCAGGAGGAGCGCGAGACCCATCGCTGTCCGCATCATAACACTGCATGCTAAAATCCAGGCGTGCGCCGTCCCGACCGCGTTCTCGTCGTCGACGACCAGGACATCATCTGCGAGGTCTTGCGTACGCTTTTGCGCCGCGAAGGCTTCGAGGTCGCGACCGTGGGCGACGGTGAGTCCGCGCTCGCGCGGCTCCAGGGCGGCGCGTTCGACGTGCTGATGGTCGACAAGAACCTGCCCGGCATGTCGGGCCTCGATGTGCTGGGCCGCGTGCGCACGCTCAAGCTCGACCTCGAGGTCATCATCATCACCGGCTACGCATCGCTGGACTCGGCCATCGCGGCCCTGCGCTGCGGGGCCTACGACTACCTGGTCAAGCCGTTCTCGGATCTGATGGAGGTGGCGGCCAAGGTGCGGCGGGCGGCCGAGAAGGCGCATCTGGAGCGCGAGAATCTGCGCCTGTCGGCCGATCTGCGCGCACGCAACCAGCTGCTCGAGCAGACGCTGGCCGAGCTGCGGCAGACTCAGAAGCAGGCGATTGCAGCCGCCCGCCTGGCCGCCCTCGGGGAGGCCGCCGGTCGGTTGGGCCACGAGCTGCAACACCCGCTGGCCAGCCTGACGGCGCGCCTGCAGCTCCTGCGGGCCGAGATGAGCGGGCACGTGAAGGCGGGTCCGGCGCTCGACGCAGCGCTGGGCGACACCAGCCGGGTCGAGCAGGTGCTGGGCGAGTTTCTCGACTTCGCGCGGCCGCGTCCGCCCCAATTCGCGCCCTGCGAGCTGGCGAGCCTTGTGCGTGCGACCCTGTCCGAGTTCGAGCCCCAGCTGGCCGAGCGCGCGGTGCGGCTGGAGGCTGCGCTGCCGGCCGCGCCGCTCGAAGCCGAGATCGACGCGCCCCGCGTACGCCAGGTCATGCGCAACCTGGTCCGCAACGCGCTCGAGGCCCTACCGCAAGGGCCCGGGGGCCTGATCCGCGTCGAAGCGCGCGCAGCCGAGGGCTCGATCGAGATCCTGGTCATCGACAGCGGGGCCGGCATCGCACCCGAGGCGCTCATCCACATCGGCACGCCGTTTTTCACGACCAAGCCGCGCGGCACCGGCCTCGGGCTCGCGCTGTCGCGCCGGATTGCGGAGGAACACCGCGGACGGCTCGAGATCGGCAATCGCATCGGCAGCTCCGGCGCGAGCGCTCGACTCGTGCTGCCCCAGACCCGCCGATCATGAAGCTGCTCAACGCGCGCTACGCATCTGGCGCCGCCTTCCTCGAGCACTACCAGGATCAGTTCTCGCACGGCGGGCTGGTCGTGCCCACGCGCGCCCAGGTCGCCATCGGTGACGAAGCGATGGTGGTGGTGCGTTTCCCGGAGCTGCAGGGCGAGGTGTGCCTGCGCGGATTCGTGGCCTGGCGTCGCAGCGCGGATCCGCGGCGCCGGATCAAAGGCGGCGTGGGGGTCGAGTTCGTGGAATCGGATCGCAGATGGCGCGACGCGCTGCTCTCGATCGCGCGCGGTGATGCCAAGGTCGACGCCAAGCGGCGTCACCGGCGCATCCCGATCGAGCTCCGGGTCGGGCTCAGGCTGGACCGGGCGCGCCCGCCGCTCGAGGGCGCGATCGAAAACATCAGCCGGAGCGGCGTGTTCGTGCGCTGCCCCGAGACCGCGGCACCGGGGACGGGTGTCGTGATGTCGATCGAGCTGCCCGACTCCAGAAGCGGGCCCATCGAGCTGTCCGGCAAGGTCGTGCACGTCCGCGACAGCCAGCGGCGGCGCGGCATGGGCATCATGTTTCGCTTCTCGTCGGCAGGCGCGGTGCGGCGCATCGCCGAGATCGTGCGGCGCCTGGAATCCAAGTTATAGTAAGGTTTGGCATGCTCCGGTTTGCCAAGTATCACGGGCTCGGCAACGACTTCATCGTCATCGACGAGGCCGTGTCCGCGCGCGCGGCCACGCTCTTATGCGATCGCAGATTCGGCGTGGGCGCCGACGGGGTGCTGATGGTGCTTCCGGCTCCGGCGGCGGGCGCCGACGCGCGAATGCGCATCCTCAACGCGGACGGAAGCGAGCCCGAGATGTGCGGCAACGGCATCCGCTGCGTCGCCAAGGAACTCTTTGACTCGGGACGCGTGCGCAAGGACGTGATTCGGATCGACACGCTGGCGGGCGTGCTCGCGTGCGCCGTGCAGGTGGGCGAAAGTGGACGCGTCGACACGGTGGCGGTCGAGATGGGCCGGCCGCGCCTGACCCGCGAGCGGGCCCAGGAGCCGCTCGCCATCGGCGGGCGCGAGCTCGCGCTGACCTGCGTGAGCATGGGCAACCCGCACGCCATCACGTTCGTGAGCGGTGAGGAGCCGCTGCGACCGCTGGCCGAGCGCCTGGGGCCGCTGGTCGAGCATCACGAGTGGTTCCCGATGCGCACCAACGTCGAGTTCGCGCGCGTCCGCTCGAGTGGCGCCGAGATCGAGCTTGTGGTGTGGGAGCGCGGTTGCGGCATCACCATGGCCTGCGGGACCGGTGCCTGCGCGACTGCGGCCGCAGCGGTCCTGACCGGGCGTGCGCCCGCGGGCCGCGAGATTGCGGTCGACCTTCCGGGTGGCCGGCTCGGCATCACGGTGGCCGAGGATGGGTCGGGCGTGCGCATGCGTGGGCCTGCCCGGCTTGCGTTTCGGGGCGAGTGCGATTTGGAGGCGCTGGCGCGCGGCTGACATTTCTGTCCGACTTGCCGCTTCACGGGGTCGCCTTTTCGCGCGCTTGCAGGCTGGCACCGGGGCTGCAACACGCAGCCGGTCGTGCGAACTCTCTACCTTTTTACATTGGTGGTGGCGGCCGGCTGCGGCACCGACCCGCTGTCCAACGGCGGCTTCGAGATCGACTGTGGCGGTCACCCATGCGACTGGATCGTGACCGAGGGCCAGGCCAGCTTTGGCTCGGGCTGGCACGACGGCGATCCTGCGATTGACCTGTCGGGCGCCGGCCGGGCGGTGGTCGAGCAGCGTGCGGCGCCGCTCCACCTTCTCGAACGCGAGCTGTTGCTGGAGGCGGCCATCGCATGCGGTCCCGGTGTCAGCCTGCGCTTCGAGCTCAACTGGTACGCGCAGGGATCGGCGGCCGGAGCGACGTTCTGGGCCACGCAGCCGCAGCTTATCGACTCGCGACCGCTCACCGTGGATCAGACCGGCGTGTTCCAGTTCAAGAAGCTCACCGCGAGCCCGAGCCTGGAGGCGCAGGGGCTGGTGTTCCGCATCGTCAAAGAGGGCGCCGGGCAGGCGCTGGTCGACGAGATCCATCTGCGCCCGTACTACGACCAGCAGGGAGGCTACTGATGCGCAGGCATGTGCTGTGGGTGCTGGCGCTTCTGGCACTGCCTCGGATGGCGTCGGCCCAGCAGGCCGAGCTCGAGGCGGAGGCGGACGAGCCCGAGCGGGGCACCCTGATCTTCAATCTGCGCGGCGGCGGCTACGTGCGCGCGGACGACGGCTATCTCGCGCACGCGCAGACGTTCGGCTTCGACCGCATCGCCCAGGCGAGCGGAGGCGTGCTGGAGGCAGGCGTGCAGGCGGCACCGCGCGTGTGGCTGTTCGCGTCCTACAGCGGCTTCGAGTCGCGCGCCCAGCGTCGGCTGTCCAAGCTCGAGCTGGGCTCGGAGGCCATCCTGGCGCACGTGCGGTACGAGGTCTGGAGCTGGCGCTCGCATCCGCGCTACCCGTGGCTCTATCTGAACCCGCAGCCGGGCCATCTGCGGCTCGCGCTGCAGGCGTCCGCGGGCGCCGGCCTGTACCGCCTGCACGAGTCGCTCGACGAGGCCGTGCAGGATGCGTCGGCGTTCGGCCTGCGCGTGGGCGGCGACTTCCTCCTGCATTGGCACTGGCTGGGCTTCGTGATCGGCTACGCCTATCACCACACCAGCGCCCAGGTGGGCGACCGGCTGGGCGGGACCGTGTCGGCGGGCGGCCACGAGATCTCGCTCGGCCTGAGCCTGCGCTTCTGAGGGGACCGAACCTTCACCACAGAGAACACGGAGAACACAGAGAATTGATAGGCCTACAGATCGGCCATCCTGCGGCCAGTCGGATCCGACGCTGTTCTCTGTGTTCTCTGTGCTCTCTGTGGTTTCTTTAGGAGGCTCAGAATAGCTCGCCCTGGCCGCCCCCGCCTCCACCCGCGCTCGCGCCCGCGGCCGCCGCCGCCTTGGCCGGCATCGGCCGTCCCACCGCTTCCCAGGCCCGGCGCAGCGCCGCTCGCCCGCGCGGTGTGCGCGCGAGGTAGCCTTCCTGAATCAGATAGGGCTCGTAATAGTCCTCGAGGGTGTCGCGCTCCTCGGCCAGCGCCGCCGCCAGCGCCTCTACACCCACCGGCCCGCCGTCGAACTTTTCGACCAGCGCGCGCAAAAGCGCGCGGTCGCCGTCCTGCAGCCCATCGCCGTCCACGCCCTCGCGCGCAAGCGCGCCCTGGGCGACCTTGAGGGTGACGCGGCCGTTGCCCTCGACCTCCGCGTAGTCGCGCACGCGCCGCAGCAGCCGGTTGGCCCAGCGCGGGGTCCCGCGCGAACGGCGCCCGATCTCGTGGGCCGCATCGTCGTCGATGGGCACGCCGAGCAGCCCGGCCGACCGCCGCACGATGGCGGCCAGCTCGTGAGCGCCGTAGAACTCGAGCCGCAGCACCTGCCCGAATCGATCCAGAAGCGGCGCGCCCAGAAGCCCGGTGCGCGTGGTGGCGCCAACCAGCGTGAACGGCGCCACCGGGATCGAGTTCATGGTGTCGCCCATCGCGATGTCGAACCGATAATCCTCCATGGCCGGGTACAGGCTTTCCTCGACCACCGCCGGCAGCCGGTGGATCTCGTCGATGAACAGGACGTCGCGCTCGCCAATCGACACGAAATGCGACGCCAGCACACCCTTGTGCTCGATGGCCGGTCCCGAGGCCGCGCGCAGGCCCACCCCGAGCTCGTGCGCGATCACGTGGGCGAGCGTGGTCTTGCCTAGCCCGGGCGGGCCGAAGAACAGCACGTGGTCCATGGCGTCGCGCCGTTTCTTGGCCGCCGCCACCATGATCTTGACCCGGTCGATCACGGCCTTCTGCCCGATGTACTCGTCGAACGTGCGCGGCCGCAGCGCGCGGTCGAGATCGCGATCCTCGAGCGTACGCCCGCGACCATAGACCTCGGCTGCCCCCAACGGCCGGACCGGCTCTTCGTCGTGCTTCTTGCGTGCCATCGCGCCCCTCGCCCTATCGGGCCTGGATCTGCTTGAGCGCCTCGCGCAGCAGATGATCGGTTCTCGCACCGGGCACGCGCGTCTGCGCGGCCCCCACCGCCTGCTCGGCCTCGGCGAGCTTGTAGCCCAGCCCCACCAGAGCGCGCACCACCGACTCGTCGGGCGGCGTGGGCGCGGGCGCGGCCGGTTCGGCGCCGGGCACGCGGCCGCTCGGTCGCACCTTGCCGCGCAGCTCGAGCACCACCCGCTCGGCGGTCTTGGGCCCCACACCTTTGATCGCGCGCAGGCGGGCTACGTTGCCAGCCGCAATCGCGGTCGCCAGCTCATCAAAGCCCATGCCGCTCAGCATGTCGCGCGCCAGCTTGGGCCCGATGCCATGCACCGTGATGAGCTGCTCGAACAGCGAGCGCTCGTCCGCGCTCGCGAAACCGTACAACGAGAGCGGCCCATCCTGCGCCTGCTGCGCCGAGATGAGAAGCTCCACGTCGCGGCCCGTTTGCGGCAGCGCTGCCAGCGTCTGCATCGAAACCGAAACCAGATACCCGACGCCACTCACGTCCAGAACCACGTGGTCGGCGCCCTTCTCCACGATGTTCCCGCGCAGGTAAGCGATCACTTTGCGCCAGTATACGCGTGGCAGAGCGCGACCGCGAGCGCATCCGCAGCATCCGGCCGCGGCGCTCGCCGCAGCCCGCACGCGGCCCGCACCATCGCGCTCACCTCGGGCTTGCTGGCGCGTCCGCTGCCGGCCACTGCGCGCTTGACCGTGGCAGGCGGATATTCGAACACGCGCAGGCCGGCCCGTGCCGCGGTCTCCAGCACCACCCCGCGCGCGTGGCCCAGCACCAGCGCGGCGCGCGCGTGGGTGGCGTGAAACAGGTTCTCGACCGCCGCCACGTCAGGTGTCAGCTCCTCGATCACGGCCCGCAGCTCGCTCGCGATCTCGACCAGGCGCACGGGCAGGGCCAGGCCGCGCCGGGGCGCGATGACGCCGCACTCGACGTAGACGATGCCGCGCCGGGTGCGCTCGACCACGCCGTAGCCGGTGACGCCACTACCCGGATCGATGCCCAGGATGCGCACTACGCCGAGAGCTGCTCGAGAACCTTGTCGTCGATGTCGAAGTTGGCGTGGACGTTCTGCACGTCGTCGTGGTCCTCGAGCGCGCTCAGAAGCTTGACCATCGATTCGGCGTCTTTGCCCTCGATGCGCACGGTCGTCGAGGGAACCATCTGCACCTCGGCGTGCGTGGGTTTGAAACCCTTTGCGATGAAGCCGTCGCGGATCTTTTCAAAATCGTGCGGGTCCGTGATCACCTCGATCGTGGTCGGGCTGGCCCGCACGTCGTCGGCACCCAGATCGATGGCCAGCTCGGTCAGCGCGTCCTCGGAGGCGCCCTCGAATGCCAGCACGCCATGTTTCTTGAACAGGTACGCCACCGCTCCCACCGCCGCCAGCTTGCCGTTGTGGCGCTCGAGCACGTGCCGGATCTCGGCCGCCGTGCGGTTGCGGCTGTCGGTCATGATGTCGATCAGAAGCGCCACCCCGCCGGGTCCGTAGGCCTCGTAGGACAGCTCCTCGTAGTGAACCCCGCCCTCCTCGCCGGTGCCCTTGCGGATCGCGCGCTGCACGTTGTCGTTGGGCATGTTGGCCGCGCGCGCCTTGTCCACGGCCGCGCGCAGGCGCGGGTTGCCGGACGCGTCACCGCCGCCCATCCGAGCCGCGACGGTGATCTCTTTGATGATCTTGGTCCAGATCTTGGACCGTTTGGCATCGGTCGCGGCCTTTTTGTGCTTGATCGTGCTCCACTTGCTGTGACCCGACATGGCCGACTCCTACCCAAAAATGGAGGTACCATACGGCGTCTCGAGGCGCAATCGGCAAGTTGGCCCGCGGTTACGCGCGCGTGGCCCAGGCCAGCGGCCGCACGGCCGCCCGCGCCAGCGCGGAGGTCGCGAGCGCAAGCGGGCGCGGTGAGCGCGCGGGCGCAAGCTGGCGCCCCAGGTCCGAAAGGATGCGGCCTGCGCACTCGATCGCGCTCGCGGCCGCCAGCTCGGTGCCGACGCCGCGGCCGCCCGCCCCGCAGCCGGCCAGATAGAGCCCGCCAAGAGGCGTCCACACCGGGGGCCGGCGCGCGCCCACCTGGTCGGGCGTCTGGCCGGTCGAGACCGCGGGCCCGAACTCTTTGCCGATCCATTTTTCGATGAAGTCGACCGAAAAGCGATCGATGAAGAGCAGGTTCTCGTCGAGCCCCGGCACCACGCGCCGCATCGTGCGCAGCATGGCCTCCTCCCAGGCCGGGCCCGGATCGTGGAGCTTGACGTCACTGGTGGGCGCAACCGAGCACACGGTCAGGAGCTGGCAGCCCGGCGGCGCCAGCGACGGGTCAAAGTTTGTCGGTACCGGGCAGTAAAATGGGACGATGGGCGGAATGCGGCCCTCGGTGACCGCGCGGAACATGGTCTTCATGTCGGCGCTGGTGACGCGCAGAAAGTCGACCTCTTCGCCCACGCCGCCCACCAGTGCGCCCGCGTCGACCAGCTTCTTGCGCAGCGCGATCTTGGCCTGCACTGCGATGTACGAGCCCCGGATCTTCTGGACGCGCGCCACGTACGACTCTGGAAAATGCTGCGCGCCCACCAGCCGAAAAACGGTCGTGCGCAGGCTCGAGGTCGAGACCACGATGGAGGCCGGCAGGAACGTGCCGTCGTCGAGCTCGACCCCGCGCACGCGCCCGCCTTCGACCGCCACGCGGCGCACGCCGGTGCCCGTCAAGATCTCGGCCCCGCGCTGGGCCGCCAGCCGGCAGTAGGCGGCTGGAATCGCGATCGATCCACCGACCGGGTAGCTGAGCCAGTTGTCGCGCACCATGCGCCGGAACGACCACAGTGCCTCGCCGGCCGACACCTCCCAGTAGGGCAGAATGAAGTAGAGGCCCAGGAGGAGGCCGAACAGCGCGATGGTGGGCGCGTGGTCCAGAAACGGGCTTATGAACTGCTCGACCGTGCGATCGTCCCAGGCCGCGACCTCCTCCTCGCTCATGGTCAGGATGTGCGCGAGCAGCTTGAGCGCGCGGGCGGCGTCGCGTGGGCCCAGGCGCAGGGCACGCGCCAGCTCCCAGCCAAAACGGGGCATGCGGTGCACCTCGGCCGGCACCGGGATGCGGCGCAGCCTTTCCGAGCCGTGGTCGAGCATGCGCAGCTCCGCAATGTCGTAGCTGCGGCGGAACTCGACGGCGGAGCCGGCGCCCACGCGCCGCAGCACGTCGCCGAGCGGTCCCACCGGGCCCCGACAAAACATGTGCGTGCCGATGTCGATCCGAAAGCCCTGCTTCTCATAGCCCGAGCACGAGCCGCCGATGCGCCGGTTCTTCTCGAGCAGCGTGACCGGGATGCCCGCATGTGCGAGCAGGAGGGTCGCGGCGGCGCCACCGATGCCGGAGCCAATCACGACCGCATGGGGCGCGTCCGCACGCATGACCGGTTCAGGCTGCGAACAGGTCGCGCAGCGCACGCGGCGAGCGCACGGCACGCTGGCAGGCCGCCAGAAAGCGGCCGCTCGAGAAAGCGCCCTGCTCGTCGGTCATGGCCGAGATGGTGCGGATCGCACGCGGCGTGCCCCGCCTCACCAACTGGAAGAGCAACTCGAGCAGCGCCTGCTCGGGAAACGCGGGCAGCTCCGCGGTGACCTCGTAGTAATGGCGGTACATCTGCTCCATCACGTCAGCCAGGTCGATGCGAAGCGCACGCATCGGATTGACCAAATCGGCGCCCGCCAGCGACAGGATGATGGTGGTGGCCAGGTTCTTGGCCATGATGCGCAACCTGTGCTTGCGGAATTCCGGATACACCTCGGGGAAGAAGCGCTGGCCGGCCGCGATGTGGCGCGACTCGTCGCGGCCAATGAACGCGATGACCTGGCGCACGATCGGATCGGTCGCGACCCGGTTGATCTGGTGCAGGATCTGGTGGGCCAGATGCTCGCCGATGATGTTAATGTTGCCCATCATGAAGGCGACGTCGTCGCGCTCGACCACGCCGAATGAGTACAGGAGGCGCACCCAGGGCCCGGGCGGCGTCATGGGGCAGCCCGTGATTTTCGGGATCAGCCGGCTCATGGCGTCGTAGTGCTTCGCCTCCTCGAGCGCCTGCTCGGCAAAGTAGAACTTGGCTTCCTCGCTCGGGACCAGATTGGAGATGTAGGAGGCGCCGGTGACGGCGGCCTTTTCGCCCGGGCACAGAAAGGCCAGCATGGCCGCGATGGCCTCGGCGTACTGTGGATCCTCGCGCACTGGCTGGTGCCACGGGATCGCGGTCGGCACGGCCCAGAACGACGTCTGGCCCAGCTCGTAGATCTCCCAGCCCTTGCGGTTCGGGTGCTCGCCCGACACGTCGAACACGCCGCCGCCGAACAGGATGCGTCGCCAGTGCATGGATGCGGTGTCGCGGATGGGCTTGCGCATCGGGGCCTCCTTGCACCCAGTATCGAATTGGCTGACCGGTCAGTCAAGGATGGGCTCAACCCCGAAGACGCTCGGCCAGCCGGGTCCGTCGGTGCCGCGTGTCCACATTGCGCACCGCGATGCCGAGCGCGCGCGTGCTCCCGACCAGGACGCACAACTGCTTGGCGCGCGTGATGCCCGTGTAGAGCAAATTGCGCTGCAGCATCACGTAGTGCTGGGTCAAAACCGGCATCACGACCGCCGGGTACTCGCTGCCTTGCGCGCGGTGCACGGTCATCGCGTAGGCCAGCTCCAGATCGCCGAGGTCGCCGCTCTGGTAGCGCACCGGCCGGCCGTCGAACTCGACCACGAGCCCACCCGCATCCGCATCCACGTCCAGCACCAGCCCGAGGTCGCCGTTATACACGTCCCGCTCGTAATCGTTGTGCGTCTGCAGCACCTTGTCGCCCACACGAATGACCCGGCCCGCCTGTGCGAGCGCGCGTCCGCTCGGGTTGAGCGCCTGCTGCAAGGCGCGGCCCAGCTCGACGGTGCCCACGTCGCCGCGCCGCATGGGCGCCAGCACCTGCACGTCGCGGATCGGATCGAGCTCGAAGCGGGCCGGGATGCGCTCGGCGACCAGGCGCACGATCAGCTCTCGCGCCCGCGCCGGATCATCGGCGCGGATGAAGTAGTAATCGGTCATGCCGCGATCGGGCGGCCCCGCCTCGGGCAGGCGGCCCGCGTTGGTCGCATGCGCGGCCAGCACGATGCGGCTCGAGCGCGCCTGCCGGAAGATCTCGGTCAGCCTGACCACGGGCGCCGCGCCGCTGTCGATCAGATCGCGCAGCACCTGACCCGGTCCCACCGAGGGCAACTGGTCCACGTCGCCGACCACGACCAACGCCGCGCCGATCGGCACCGCGCGCACGAGCGCGTGCGCCAGCTCGACGTCGAGCATCGAGGCCTCGTCGATCACGACCAGATCGGCGGTCAGCTCGGCGCCCGGTCCGCGCAGAAAGCCGGAGCGGCCGTCCCACTCCAGCAGCCGGTGCACGGTCTTGGCCGACCTCCCGGTCGCCTCGGACAGACGCTTGGCGGCACGCCCGGTCGGTGCCGCCAGCGCGACCCGCAGCCGCGCGGCCTCGTAAGCGGCCACGATGGCGTTGACGATCGTGGTCTTGCCGGTTCCGGGCCCGCCGGTCACCACCAGGAGCGCGCTCGCGCACGCGGTCTCGACCGCGCGCCGCTGCCCGTCCGACAAACGCGCCAGGTCCCGCTCGAGCGGGCGCGCGACCGGACCGCGCCGGCCCGCCGCCGCGAGCGCGCGCAGCCGCGCCGCCAGCTCGGTTTCGGCCGCGTGAAGCTGCGGCGAGTAGACGGCCGACCCCTCGGCGATAACGCCGCCGCTTGCGCGCAGTCGGGCCAGCGCAGCCTCGGTTTCGGCATGGCTCACCTCGAGGCCGGCGACGGCCGCGGGCACAAGCTCTTCCTGTGGCAGATAGACGTGCCCTTCTTCGGCGGCCAGCCAGAGCCCGTGCAAGAGGCCGGCCTCGATGCGCTCGGGCGCCTGCTTGGCCCAGCCCAGCTCGCGCGCGATGCGGTCGGCCATGTGAAACCCGATCCCCGAAATCTCGCGTGCCAGGCGGTACGGGTTCGAGCGCACCAGCTGGATGGCCTGATCCCGGTAGCGCCGGTAGATACGGGCCGCAAAGGCCGCCGACACCCCGTGTCCCTGCAGAAACACCAGCACTTCGCGCAGCGCCCGCTTTTCACGCAGTGCCTCGTGGACCGCGGCCGCGCGCTTGGGCCCGATCCCGGGCACCTCGGACAGCCGCTCCGGGTCCGCCTCCATCACGCTCATGGCGTCGGACCCCAGCGTGGCCACGATGCGACGCGCCATCTCGGTCCCGATGCCGGGGATGAGCCCGCCGCCCAGGTAGCGCGCGACGCCCTCCGCCGTGTGCGGAACGAATGGCACCACGCTCGAGACCCGGAACTGGCGCCCGTAGCGGGGATGGTGCTCCCACTCGCCTTCCACGCGCACGCTCTCGCCCAGCTGCAGCCCCGCCAGCTCACCGATGATCTTGATGGGCTCCCTCTGCCCTGCCACCTCGACGCGCGCAATCGCTCCCTCGACCAGGAACGAGCGAACCGTGCCCTCGAACGCCTCGGGCATCAAGGCCCGCTCGCGGCCCCCGGCGTGGGCGGTGACGTGGCCCGCCAGTTGGCGCGCACATCGCAGCCCGCTTCGCTGATGCGGCTGACGCTGGTGCCGGCGGCCGCGCGCACCGAAGTATCGACGAAGCCGCCGTAGCGCGACACCATCTGGGAGGCGCCATCGCGCAGCTCGACGGGCGCCCCGGCACCGTTGGCCAGCCCGCCCCCGATGGCCGCGCTGGAAAGCCGCACAAGAGCCGCGCCCGGTGCCGGTGCCACGTCGACGCCATCATCGAGCTGGAAGCCCGCGCCCACGATGAGCCCATAGCCGCCGGCCGGAATCAGGGCCGTCGGCAGGGCGTCGCTGGCGCCGCCCGCCCTGATTGTAAGCCCAGCAGTCGAAAGCGTCTGCGCGCCCAGGTTCTTGATCTCGATCCACTCCTGGGCCGGCTGCGCGCCGCGCGGGTGCGCGAGCACCTCGGTCAGCGCGAACGGCGGCCGTGCGACCGGCGGTTGCCACGTCACCTGCATGCCGGTGACGTTTCCAGCCAGATCGCGCACCACCACCACCAGGTAGGGGCCGATCGGAGCCGGCGCGCCCAGCTCGTGCTCGAGCGCCGCCACGTCGATGCGCGCGCTGGTGCGCCCGCGCGCGTCGCGCAGCTCGGCCGTCACCGGCTCATCGGACACCACGTGCACGACCGCACACGGCCCGTCGCTGGCGAGGGCGGGCGCAAGCAGCGCGGGCGGCCGCGCATCCGCACCGGCGCCGGTTTGGAAATCGAGCGCGCGACCGCCTGCCCGCACCGCGTAGTCCGATTGCGCGGCCAGGCCGGCCTGAAGCTCGAGCGCGGCGCAGAAGGCGGATCCACACGCGGGTGTATCGGCCGCTGGCCGCGCCGGGACGGGCGCGCCGTCGGGCCCCACAAGGGCCAGCGGGCCCGGGTCGGCGGCCGCCGCCACCACCACCCGCGAAAGGTTGGTCGGCACCTCGCGTGCGCCCGCGCCCGGCACCGCCAGTACGAGCGCCTCGGCATCCGCACCCGGGAGATCCGCCTCCGCGTCGCGTGCGCGCACGGTCACTTGGGGGCAGCCGCCGAGCCCGGTCATGAGCAAGCCGACGCTAGCAACGCGCCCGACGACCGTCAACGTCTTGGCCATGGTATCCTCCTCGAGCATGGATCGCGAAGCACGGGGCCGCGAGCTCTTGACCCTGCACCAGCTCGCCAAACGCCTGCGCGCGCAGGTCGATCGCAGGTCCGTCCTCGAAAGTATCGTCAAGAGCGGCAAAGAGTTGCTTGGCTGCTCGATCATGTCGGCCAAGCTCAAGGATCCCGATCGGGACACCTTCGTGCTGGCGGCGCAGGCCGGCGAGCCCGTGTTTCCCGAGCTTCCGGTGCTCCACGACAGCCTGTCGGGGCGCGCGTTCTACGAAAACCGAACTGTGGTCGAAAATGCCTACGCCAGCTCGCCGGCCGCGCTGGCGCTGGTCCGCGACCAGGGCGTGCAGGCCGCGGCCGCGGTGCCGCTGTGCGACGCCGGCCACGCCATCGGTGTCATCCTGGCCGGCGACGTCACGCCCGGCCGCTCCTTCGACACCGACGACGTCCGGGTGCTGGAGACCGTGGGCGCGCTGGCCGAGATTGCGCTGGGCAGCGCGGATCGCGCGGTGGAGCTGGTGCGGCGCAGCGCTCGCATCGAGGCCATGCAGTCGGTGATCCAGGAGCTGGCCGAGAGCTACGACCTGCAGGCAATCGTCGAGCGAGCCCTCGATACCGCGATCTCGCTGTTCGGGGCCGATCGGGGCGCGGTCTGGCTGAACGAGAACGACTTCCAGGCGCTACGGCCGCTGGCCGTGCGCGGTCTGTCGCGCGAGTACGTGCAAGCGGTCTGCGACAACTTCCTGCGCACCGGGATCAGTCCCATCCTGCGCACTCATCGTCCGGTGTTCATTCGGGACGTTCGCGACACCCGCATCACCGCGATGCGCGAGCCCGCCGAGCGCGAGGGCTTTCACACGCTGCTTCTCATTCCCACCGTGTTCCGCGGCCGCACCACCGGCGCGCTGTCGATCTATCACGACATCCCGTGGTCGTACAACGAAGAGGACCTGTCGATGGCCACCTCGCTGGGTCAGCAGCTCGGCCTGGCGGTCGCCAATGCACAGCTTCACAACGAGACCAAGCATCAGCTCGGGCGCATCAGCGCACTGTCCGAGATCGGGCGCGCGGCCGTAGAGACCGTCGATCTGAATGCACGCTGTGAGCGCTGCGCGCGCGCTCTTCTGCGTCAGGGCGACCTCGACTCGGCGCTGCTCTACCTGCTCAGCGCCGACGGCACGGCCATCCATCGGGTGGCGCAGGTACCGCCGATCGAAGGCACCAGCGACCGCATCGAGCTGACCGAGGACACGGTGGCGGTGCGCGCGGTGGTGGGCGGACGCGTGGTGTTGACGGACGAGCCCGACCTGCCCCAGTCTGCGCGCGAGCGCCTGCTCGCCAGCGGGCTCGAGCAAGGGGTGGCGGTCCCGATGGTGCATCGGGGCAAGGTGGTGGGAGCGCTGCTCGCGGGGCGGCGCGACAAGCCGTTTGTGGCCGGCGATATCGAGTTCGTGCGAGCGGCCGCCAACCAGATCGCGGCCACCGTCGAGCACGCGCGGGTGTTTGCGCAGCTGTCCGAGACCAGCGCGCGCCTGGCCGCGATCCTGCGCTGCGCACCCGAGGGCGTGATCATGTACGGCATCAATCTGCGGGTGGTCTATTACAATGCGCGGGCGCAGCAGATCTATGGGCTCGAGGGCCGCGACTTGACCGGCTGGACGCCCGACGACTTCTTCCGTGAGCTCGTGGGGGGGTTCCCGGATCCGCAGGTGCCCGAGGAGATCCGGCGGCGCGTGCGCGAGGAATCGCTGAGCGTCCATCGGCTCGAGTTCGAGCTGGCGCACCCCCAGCGCCGCATCGTCGAGCGCATCAGCGCCCCGGTTTTGGGAGAGGCCGGTCAGCACATGGGCCAGGTGATCCTGCTGCGCGACATCACGACCCAGCGCGACGCCGAGGGCACGCAGCGCGAACACAACGAGTCCGGGCCCGGGCGGGGACGCGTCCGGCCGCTTCCGTCCGGAACGTGAGCGCGCTGGTTCTGGCTTCCGCATCGGCGCGGCGCGGCGAGCTGCTGGCGCGGCTCGGCATCGGGTTCGAGGTCGTGCCGGCCAACCTGGACGAGCGGGTGGCGCCGGGCGAGGCGCCGGTGGCCTACGCCGAGCGAATGGCGCGCGCGAAGGCGGCCGCGGTGGCGCCGAGCAGGCCCGACGCCTGGGTCGTGGGCGCGGACACGGTGGTGGCGCTTCAGGATGCGATCCTGGGCAAGCCCGAGAATGCGGCTCAGGCGCGCGCGATGCTGGAGGCGCTGGCCGGCCGCACGCATCACGTGATCACGGGCTACTGCCTCCGGCGCGGCGCCAGCGAGCACGTGCGGGTGGTTACGACCGAGGTCGACGTGGCGCCGCTCGATGCGCGCGAGATCGAGGCTTATGTCGGCTCGGGCGAGTGGCGGGACAAGGCGGGCGGGTATGCCATCCAGGGCGTGTTCGGCTACGCGGTCCGGGCCGTGCGCGGCTCCTACACCAATGTGGTCGGGCTGCCGCTGGCCGAGGTGCGCGCACGCATCGAGCGGGCGGCGCGTCGGGCTGGTCGCGAGCCGGCGGCGGTACGACTGGTCGCGGTGTCGAAGACTCGACCGCCCGAGGATGTGCGGGCAGCGCTCTGGGCCGGCCAGCGCGTATTTGGCGAGAATTACGCGCAGGAGCTGCGCGACAAGGCGCGCGCATTGGGCGGGGCGTCGCCAGCGCCGGAGTGGCACTTCATCGGGCCGCTGCAGAAGAACAAGGTCAAGTACGTGGTCGGTACTGCGGTGCTCGTGCACGCGATCGAGAGCGCGGAGCTGGCGGCCGAGATCGACCGGCGGGCGGCCGCGCGCGGGCTCACGCAGGATGTGCTCGTGGAGGTGAACCTGGCCCGCGAGCCGCAAAAGCATGGGGTGGCCCCAGAGGAGGTGGGCGCGCTCGTGGCCGCGCTGCGAGCGCTCGGGCACGTGCGCTGCCGGGGGCTCATGACCATGGCGCCGCTTGCGGAGCGGGCCGAGGCTTCGCGGCCGCATTTTCGAGCGCTGCGCATACTGGCCGCGCAGCTAGACCTCGCCGAGCTGTCGATGGGAATGACACAAGACCTCGAGGTCGCGGTCGAGGAAGGCGCGACGCTCGTGCGCGTGGGCAGCGCCATCTTCGGCGCGCGCGAGTGAGCCGCGCTACTGCACCCAGTCGTTGTCGACGGTCGGGGAGAGGTTGAGGTACTTGGTGTTGGAATTCGAGTTCGAGTCGGGCTCCAGAATGCCCGCGATGCTCTGGAACATCTGGCCGGTCATGAGCTGGTTGACCGCATTGCAGCTGAAGCAGCCGGTCACGCACTTGTTCATGGTCTTGTGGAAGGTCAGGCCCACCTCGATGGCGTTCCCGGCTCCGTCATGCACCTCGATCCCGAACGAGGCCATCCCGCCCGCGTCGCCGATTGGGCAGGGGCCCTCGGCCTCGAGCGGCGCCAGGTTCGAGATGGTGAGCGGCCCGGGCGTGACCCTCACGTACACGCCCTTGTAAGGATCGGTGCTGGTGTCGTACTTGCTCTTTTCGACCATGGCCGACGTCACGTCGATCGCGACCGGTGCCATGGTCATGCCGGCGTCGGTGATCATGGGCCGGTCGATTTCGAGCTGGGTGGGCGCGCCGGTCGGTGCCATGGGCGTGAAGGGTTGGTAGACGCCCATCACGCTCACCACCTTGCCGATCCCGGGAGGGGCACCCATGGGCAAAAGGATCGCCTCGAGCTGCTGCCGGCTCATCGGACAGTTCGGATTGCGGCCTCCGTAGTTGCAGAACAGGTGGATGCCGCTCCACTGGCCGCCGCCTTGATCCTGCACCCACACGTCGCCGTAGCGACTCGACGTCACCACACCCACGACCACGACGTTTGAGAAGCTCACCGATGTGCCGATTCCCGGTGGGTTCATTCGAAGCTGTTTGACGGTGGTTCCGCTGCTGCCGCCGGTGCCACCCGAGCCGCCCGAGCCGCCCGACCCACTCGAGCCGCCGCTGCCGGCGGCGCCATCGCCACCGCCTTCGCTGCTCCGGCAACCTGCTACCAACGAAGTCGTCAAGCAAACCACCGCCGCCAAAACGAACGCTTTCATATCAATTCCCCTCCGATAGGACAGGGCCGCATACCACGAAACCGTGTCAACGGGAAAGGGGTGATCGCACGAAATGGATGCGAGCGCTACCGGGGCGGCCAGCCGCTGGTGGAGTTGACGTCCTCCTCGGAGGCCGGGCGAGTGGGCTTCTTGCCGCTGGCAGCCGTCTTGCCGGAGCCGGGCCGGCGCGCGGGCGTCAATGCGGTCAGGGTCCAGTCGAGCGCGGCCAGCCCGTTGGGCGAGAGCTCGACCGCCTCCTGCTTGGGGTCGAAGCCCTTGGCCTCGACCGCCACCTGATGCTGGCCGGGCGTCAGGTCTTTGAGCGCCAGCATGCCGGTGCCGTCGCCGACCGGCTGGCCGTCGAGCTTCCAGGTGGCCTTCTTGACGTTGGTGCGCACGCGCAACTGGGCGCCCGCGACCCGGGTCGAAGCAAGCGTCGCCACCACCGCCTTCTCGGTCTCGTCGGCGGCCACGGTCACGGCCTCCTCGTAGGGCCGGAAGCCGTCCTTCTCGACCCGCACGGCCAGCTTGTCCTTGCGCTCGACCTTAAACAGGCTGGGCGTGCGCAGGGCCTGCTTCTTGCCGTCGATCAGCACCACCGCACCCGGCGGGTCGCTCACCACCTGCAGGGTCATCGTAGGCGCCTCCTTCGGCCCGGCTGACGCCAACCGCTGCCCAAGCCGCGGCCACATCGCGATCCCGACCCCGAGCGCGGCGACCGCCAGCAGCCCGAACAGCCAGGCCCCGGTCCACCGACGGCGCGGAGCCAGCTCCAGGGGGCCTACGCTCGGCAGACCGGCCGGCCGACCGCTCACCGGGCCGCTCGGCATATCTCTCGGCGCGGCGTCCGTGGCCGCGGGCGTGCGGCGGCGCGGCGTCAGCGATGGCGGCGCGGTCGGATGCGCGCCCGTGCGCCGACCGATGTCGGCGCCCAGGCCCTTGCCTATTCCGATCAGCGCCTGGCGCACCTCGTTGATCGACTGCGGCCGCGCGGCCGCATCCTTGGCCATGCACTGGAGGATCAGCGCCGCCAGCGCGTCCGGGATGTCCACGTAGCTCTTGGGATCGGGTGCCGGTCTCTGCAGGTGCCCGTTGACGGTCTCGATGTAGGAAGGGCCCGGGAATGGGAGCTGGCCCGTGAACAGCTCGAACATGATCACGCCCAGCGCGTAGATGTCCGTGCGCGCGTCGACCGCGCGGCCCAGACATTGCTCGGGCGCCATGTACAGCGGTGTGCCCATGGCCATGCCGGTGCGCGTCTGCTGTACGCCCTCGTCGCGCCTGAGGAGCTTGGCAATGCCGAAGTCGAGCAGCTTGACCACCCGCTGACCGCTTTTCGACTCGGACAGAAAGATGTTGTCGGGCTTGAGGTCGCGGTGCACGATGCCCTCGGCGTGCGCCGCAATCAGCGCATCGCACACCTCGAGCAGAACCTGGAAGGCCTCGTCGTACGAGAGCGGCGGATCCTGGCTCAGTCGGGCATACAGGCTCTTGCCCGCCAAAAACTCCATCACGAAGTAATGCCGGCCGTCGTGAAGGCGCCCGAACGCGAAGATGTCGACGATGTTGCGGTGGCCGATCTGGTTGACCGCGCGCGCCTCCTGAACGAAGCGC
This sequence comes from Polyangia bacterium, assembly GCA_035258845.1. Lineage (GTDB taxonomy): Bacteria > Myxococcota_A > Polyangia > JAHFDS01 > DATFWX01 > DATFWX01. The sequence continues at coordinate 27,772 of DATFWX010000106.1, forward strand.
TGCACCACGCCAACATCATGCGAGAGGCCAGGATTGAGCACCTTGATGGCCACCTTCTTGCCGATGACCGGGTGCACACCGGCATAGACCGTGCCCATGCCGCCCTCGCCAATCTGCGCTTTCACCTCGTACTCGCCCACCTTGCTGCCGGGTGTGAGCAGAGCCGGCCCGGGCCCGGGCTCGTCCGGGCCGCTCAGCGGATCGATCACCGGGGCCGAGCGGGCACCATGCTGGGCGAGCAGCGTCAGGTCAGCAGATTCCGCCAGCGCCTGTCCGTCCACGGGACAACGCACGAGCCCCGCCGCATACACTCCCTTGCACTTGGGACACTGAGCCAAGCCGTTTCATTATACCAGCTTGCCGGCCTGCGAGCTTTGGCTCTATGATGAAAGCCTATGCGTGTGCTTGCCCTTGCCGCGTGGACCCTCCTCGTCGGGCTGGGCTGCGAGGACGAGAAGCCGGGGCTGGCGCTGCACATCAGCCTCTCGCCCCCCTCGGTAGTGCCGCAGGTGGCCAGGCTGGTGGTGGTCATCGAGTCGCCGGACGGAATCCTGCCCATGCGTGACGTGACGGGCTCGGGTGTGCAGGTGCACGCCGACGGCACCGCCGCCACCCTGACCTTCGCGAGCACCAGCTTCAATATTCGATCGGCCTTCGACGTGCTGCTGGTGCCCACGGGCACCCGCACGTTCTCGGTCAACCTGAGCGGCGTCATGTATCAGGAGGACATGCAGCCGCTGGGCGCGGCCCCCACGGTCATGGGCATCACCATCGCACCCGGCCGCCGCACCAGCGCCAGCCTCGGCTTCGTGTGTGGATACAGCAACTGCATGGCCGTCGACGGGGGTGCGCCGGCCGGGACCATCGATCTGGCCATGCCGCCGAGCGCGCCCAAGGTGGTTCAGATCGCGGGCGCCAACGACAACGACCAGCTGGTTCCGCTCGCGGTGGGCCACTTCAGCGCGTCGAAACGCGGCGACCTGGTGATGGCTACGCCCGGAAGAAACGTAGTGTACGTGTTTCACGGCATGGACTGGAGCACGCCCGGCTTTCCGACCAGCTACACGTCCGCCAACGCGGATCTCAGGATCTTCGGCCAGCCTGGCGAAAGTCTGGGCACGGCAGCCGCGGTCGGCGACTTCAACAACGACGGCATCGACGACCTGGTGGTGACCAGCGCGCCCACGGGCGGCCCCGGCGTGGTCTACGTCATCTCGGGCACCAAGCTGTCCGACCCGTCGGGCATGCTCCTCCTCAGCGACCCCGCCATGCTCGCTGCGACGGTACGCGTGCTCGGGACCGGCACCGATCGGCTGGGCGCACAGGTGCTGCTGGCCCGTGTCCGCACGCAGACGTTTGCGGATCTGATCGTGAGCGCCCCCGGGGCGCCCGGCGCGACCGGCCAACCCCGGGCCGGCCGCGTGTATGTCGTGTTTGGCACCGCCGCGTCCCCGCCGCTCGTGGTGCAGACCGGTGACCCGCCGCCCAGCGGGCTCGGGCAGCAGAACGCCACCTTCTACGGCCCCAGCTCCGACGGCAATTTCGGTCTGTCGTTGGCCGCCGGCGACCTCGACGGGGCGCCCGGCGCCGAGGTCGTCATAGGCGCCTACGCCGATGCGGGTAAGGGCACGGTGTTCGTGGTGCGGGCGGACCGCATCAAGCAGGGCGGCGCCCGCTTCGACTTCGCGGCGACGCCGCCACAGTACGACCTGCGGGCGGTCGGCACAGCCAACTCGAAGTTCGGCTTTGCGGTTGCGGTCGCGGATGTCGACGGCACCCAGGGCAACGAGCTGATCGTGGGCGCGCGCGACGAGTCGAAGGTATTTCTGTTCAACCCGGGAGGAACCGATCCGCAGGGTCCCATCCACGGCTCGGGTACGCTCGACACCGCCCTCGGCCAATACGTGCTCGAGATCGATGGGCCGGTCGCGCCCATGACCCTTTTCGGAACCGCACTGGCCACTGGAAACCTCGACGGCGATGCGGCCGCCGACCTGATTATCGGCGCGCCCGGCGTCAACGGTTTCGACGGCACCCGGTTGGTCAGCGGCGCCGCCTATGTGGTGCGTGGCTCGTCGGTGGGCGCACTGGGTACGACTCCGCGTACAATTTTGGTCTCCGACCCCGGCGTGCTGCAGATCTTCGGCGCGGCCACGAACGACCAGCTGGGCGGGCACGTCGGTGTCGGAAACTTCGACGTATCCGATCTCACCGACGAAATCATCGTGGGCGCCCAATTCGGCGGCACCAGCGCACAAGGTGTGGTGTATGCGATCGAGGATCTGCCCTAGGCTTCTATGCGGGCTCCTGCTCGCGCTCGCGGCGCCTGCGACCACGCGCGCGCAAAAAAGTGACGCCGAGCGCGCGCGCCAGGCCTACGCCGATGGTGAAGCGGCCTACCGGCTCGACCGCTTCGACGAGGCCGCCAAGCGCTACGAGGAGGCCTACCGCCTGTCCAAGTATCCGACCATCCTGTTCGACATCGCGCAATGCCATCGGCGCCAGTACGAGACCGACCGCACCGTCGATCACCTGCGCAAAGCGATCGATCTGTACCGGGCCTTTCTCCGCGACGCCCCCACCGCCTCCAAGCGCCCGGTGGCCGCGCGTCTGGTGCCCGAGCTCGAGAAGACGCTGGCCGCCGAGACCAGGCGGCGGCGCCAGGAGCTGATTGCCAAGGCAAACGGCGCCGAGGGGCTCAAGCTGGCCGAGCAGCTGGTCGCCGAGGGGCAGACCCAGGACGCGGCCATGGTCCTGGACCGGGTCATTGCGGCGCGCGGCAACCCGCATGAGGTGATCGTGGTCGCGTTCGGTCGGCGCGCGGTGGTCGCGGGCCTGCTCGGTCAGAAGGACGTTGCGATCGAGGCCTTCAAGCGTGCGCTCACGCTCGATCCGGGGCTGGCCCCGCCCGGCGGCGCCGACCGCGCAACCCAGGAAGCCTACCAGGCGGCCAAGCAGGTGCTCGCGGGCAAAAGGCCGCTCACGCTGTCGCAGGTGCCGCCCGGCGACGTGCAGCCGGGTCAACCGGCGCGGATCGGGGTGGCGGTGGAATCGGATCCGGTGCAGATGGTCGAGCAGGTCGCGGTCTTCTATCGGCTCGGTGGCAGCGGCGCCTACTCGGTCAGTCGGGCCAAGAAGGATGCGGGCGTGATCGAGATCCCGGGCGCGTTTCTGTCCGGCATGCCGGGCGGCTCGCGGGTCGAGTACTACGTGGCTGCGCTCGACGCGTTCGAGGGCCAGTTGGTCACGCTGGGCACCCCGAGCGATCCGTTCGTGTTTGCAGTCGGGCGCCCACCCGAGCCGGTCGGCGCCGCCGCCGATTCGGGTCCGCCCTGGTATCGCAAGTGGTGGGTGTGGGCGATCGTGGGCGGCGTGGCCGCGGGAGGCGGCGCGGGCGCGTACCTGGCCACGCGCTCGGGGCCCAACAATCCACCGCCGGTGCCCCTGCCAACACCCTGACGTGAGCTGAACCGAGCCGATTGACCGAGATCCGCGAACGCAGGTATTCTAGACGCGGGGCCGTGCGTCCGCGGAGGTTAGTGTGCATATAGGCTTGCGCTTTTGGCTGGGGAGTCTCTTGCTTGCGGCAGGCTGCGGGGGCGCCGTGCCGGCGCCGGTGCCCCAGCCTCCACCCGAGGTGGCCGAGCCCGAGCGCACCGTCGGGGCTCCGCCGCGACGCACGAGCCTGTGCGCTGACGGTGTGACCGCGTGCCCGCCCGAGTGCTGGACGGCCGGGTATTGCACCTGCGAGGTGCCGCCCACGAGCTGTATGTGCGAAACCGCAAGCCTGGTGGCCGACGGCACGCCCTGCTCGATCGGCCTGTGCGTGGGCGGCGCCTGCATCGCAGTCGACGGTGGCCTTCCTCCCGATGGACCCCCGTTCGGCGACGGCGGAGCCTGTGTGGTGAACTGCGACGACAGCAACCCATGCACGATCGACATGTGCTATGTGTCGACCTGCACCCACACCAATGTCGCGGCCGGCACTGCCTGCACCGACGACAACAATTCGTGCACGACCGACGTGTGCGACGCCAACGGCAACTGCACCCATCCTGCGCTGCCTGACAACACGGCCTGCGCAGTGGCCGCCGACAGCGGGCTGTGCCTGGGCGGTCAATGCTGCACCGGCTGCATCGGCGCCGGCCAGTGCAGGCCCGGCACATCGGTCTCGGCCTGCGGCAAAGGCGGGGCCGCGTGCAACAATTGCGACGACGGCAACGCCTGCACCGGCGACAGCTGCTCGAGCGGTACCTGCGGGCATATGGACCTGCCCATCACCACCCCGTGCGACGACGGCAGCCTGTGCACCAGCGGCGACCACTGCTCGTCCGGCAGCTGCGTGGGCACACCCGTCAACTGCGACGACGGCAACCCGTGCACAGCCGACTCCTGCCACGCGCAAACCGGCTGTAGCTCGACCAACCTGGGCGCGGGCACACCCTGCAACGACAACAACCCGTGCACGACCGGCGATCAGTGCAACGGTCAGGGCACCTGCCTGGGCACGCCCATCAATTGCAACGACAACGATCCCTGCACGACCGACTCCTGCAGCGGCGGCTCGTGCGTGCACGGCCCGGCCGCAGACGGAACGCCGTGCGACAACGCCACGCTGTGCGACGGCCGCGAGACCTGCCAGGGCGGCCTCTGCCGTCCCGGCCTGCCGGTCAACTGCGACGACAGCAACCCCTGCACCAACGACTCCTGCGCGCCTTCGACCGGAATGTGCTCGCATTCGTACGTGACCAATGGGACCGCGTGCGACGACGGCAACATCTGCACCATGGGCGACAACTGCCAGAACGGGATGTGCGTGGGCACGCCCATCCCGAGCTGTGTGCCCTGCACGAGCGATGCTCAATGCAACGACAGCAACCCGTGCACGACCGACGTCTGCACGGCCAGCGGTTGCACGCACACGCCAGTTGCCAATGGCACCGGGTGCGACGACGCCACCGTGTGCAACGGCCACGAAACCTGCCAGGCCGGAGCCTGTCAGCCCGGCCCGCCACTCAATTGCAACGACAACAACGTCTGCACGACCGACACCTGCAACGCAACCTCGGGCTGCGTCCATACCAGCCTGCCCAACGGCACCTCTTGCTCCGACGGCAACCCTTGCAACGGCGCCGAAACCTGCCAGGCCGGCCTCTGCTTGAACGGCCCGCCGACCAACTGCGACGACGGCAACCCATGCACGGCCGACTCCTGCAGCTCGCAGACCGGCCAATGCATGCATATGCCCGGCAACGACGGCACGGCCTGCGACGACCGCAACGGCTGCACCAGGAACGACGCCTGCCAGAATGGGCTGTGCGTGGGTCAACCGACCGCGAGCTGTCGCCAATGCGCAACCGACGCCGACTGCGACGACGGCGACCCCTGCACGCAGGAGGTGTGCGACCGCACGCAGCGCATCTGCCAATCGTACCGTCTCTCGGGCTGCTGCCAGTCCAATCCCGAATGCGACGATGGCAAGCCCTGTACGCTCGACAGCTGCTCGGCCTCGGCCGCCGGACCCGGCTCGCCGCCGCGCTGCTCGCACGTGGGGATCCCCGGCTGCTGCCAGACCGATTCCGATTGCGACGACGGCGATTTCTGCACGCGTGACACCTGCTCGGCCCGCACCTGCCGCAACACGCGCATCCCCGGTTGCTGCTCGCACGACGTCGACTGTGCCGACGCCAGGCCCTGCACGCGCGATGTCTGCGACACCACGCGCCACCTGTGCACGCACCCGGGCTTTCGGGGCTGCTGCACGACCGCCAGCGATTGCGACGACGGTGAGAGGTGCACGCAGGACAGCTGCGATAACGCGACCGGCACCTGCGGCTCCAGTTTCATGGCCGGTTGCTGCAGCTTCGACCTGCAGTGCGACGATTCTGACCCCTGCACGGCCGATAGTTGCGATTTGGGTGCGCATTTGTGCGCGCACGCAAGCGCATCGTGCGGCGACGCCGGCATGGGCGGCAGCGGCGGGCGCGACGCCGGCCCCGATGCGCGCAGCGACGGCGGGGTCGCCGTGGCCGACAGCTCAGGCTGCGGGTGCCGCCTGGGTGGGGGCGCTGCCGGCAGCGCGGGTGCCCACGCGACCGCATTGTTGGTGTTGGCGGGGCTCGGGCTGGTGACGGTGCGGCGGCGACGCCGGTAACGCCTGCGCGTTCCTCAGTTGCACCAGCCGCCGCCATTGGGGCCGGGCGCCATGATGGTGCCGCCCGCGCCGTTGTCGTAGGCCGCTCCCTGGCAGATCCCGGTTCCCGGACAGCCGTGCGCGCCGTCACACAGCTTGTGGCACCGGTTGTCATTGAGACAGACCGCGCCCTGCGTGCACAGAGTGGGTGGGGTTGCGGTGGCGTTGCACGCGCCACCCACGCCAACCGGGCCCCCGAGCGTGCACATGGGCGCCGACGCGGTGCGGCCGGTCAGAAGGCCCCAGGTGCACACCTGGCTCATCGCAAGCGGGTTCGACTGGGGGCATGGGCTGGCCGCCGCGAATGGATCGCAGGTGGAGGCCCGGCAGGCTCCGTACGGGTTGCCGACCTCGAAGCACGACTCGCCGGCCCCGCAGCCGGCGGCGCTCGTGCAGATGCGCCGGCACACGCGGCCGCTCGGCACGTCGAGGGCCGAGCAGAAATCGCCGGCCACGCAGGTGTCGACGCCGGGCGTGTTGGTCGGGCGGTCGCAGGGCTGACCGGTCGTGGCCGAGCCACCGGTCGTGCAGTTGAAGCTGGCCGTGGTGGCGCCCATCGGGAACGTGAGGGCGCACTTGGGCAGGCCGGTGCCCGCACAGCCGTCGCCGGTCGTGCTCGACGGATCGGTGCAGACCATGCCGACGCCGCCTGCGCCGCCGGTGCCGCCGGTTCCGCCCGCACCCGACTGCTGTCCGCTCGCGCAGCCGAGCCCAATCACACTCAAGCTCAAGAGCACACCGACGAGTCGCGTCATCCGGCCGCTCCCCAGTCCCAGCGCTCGGCGCGATTATGCGCCTTTCGTGCCCCCGCGCCAAACAAAACCACCTCAGTCCTTGAGCGGGACCTCCGAGACGAGCACGCGGTCGAAGTGGGCACCCACTCCCTGCGCCTTGATCATGCGCGCGGTGGAAAGGCCCGGGTCAGCCGCCAGGGCAGCGTCGAGCAGCTCCGATGGGTCGCGAAACGACGCCCCCACCGGCCGCCCGCGCGCGGCCGCCGCCAGCGTGAGGTTGTCCAGGTAGCGCAGAAACGCCTCCAGCGCGGCCGCGTTGTGGGTCTCCACGAACGGCGCCCCCTCGAGCAGCGCCTCGGCGCGAACGCCCAGGCCACTGGCGCCCGCCAGGTCGATCGTGGCCACACGCAGCGGCGGCATGTCGGTGTGCGGATTCCACGGATAGACGCGTGAGAACTGGGTGTCGAGCTTGGCCACGTCGAACACGTCCATCAGGATGTTCTTGATGTCTTCCGACGGGGAGTGGATGTGCACGCGCGCGAACAAGGTGGCGCCGTAGCGCTTGGCGGCCGCCACGCCCTGGTCGAGCGCCACCGGAGCGCTCGGCAGCGCGTAGCCGACCCGGCGCGAGGCGGCGCCCAGCACCAGCGCGACCAGCGCGGAGTCCCGCCCGGTCGCGCGATCGATCTGACGGGCCATCAGGCGCGCGCACCCGCGGGCCCACAGGCCGTCGGCGGGCTCACCGGCCGATGGCAAGAGCACCACGGTCGGACGCGAGGCCGCGGGCGCCGGCGCCTGGCGGCTCTTGCGGTGACACGCCAGCCCGAAAAGCAAACCCAGCACAACCAGCCCGTGCACGCCGCGCACGCCGACTGTGTAGCACGGCTCTGGGGAAGCTGACAGCTTCCGGCTTTTTTGCTACGACAGCGCCGTGGCCGATCGGCGCCTGGCGGGCTTTCCGCGCAAAGGGCCGGTAACCCTCACGCTCGAGGGCGATCCGGTGCGCGCCTATGAAGGCGAGCCGGTGGCGGTGGCCCTGTTCGCCTCCGGCGTAAACGTGCTCTCGCGCTCGATCAAATACCATCGGCCGCGCACGTTCTTCTGCCTGGACGGCCACTGTGCGGCCTGCCTGATGCGCATCGACGGGGTGCCCAATCTCCGGAGCTGCCGGGTCCTGGTCCGCGACGGCATGACGTGCCAGCGCCAGAACGCGCTGCCCTCGGCCAGCTTCGACATCCTGGCGGCCGCCGACTGGCTGTTCCCGCACGGCATGGACCACCACACGCTGCTCGCCAAGCAGCCGCTCTTGCGGCCGGTCCTGCACAAAGTGGTGCGCGAGCTGGGCGGCCTGGGCCATCTGCCCGACGCACCGCCGGCCGAGCTTCCGCCGGCGACCCGCCGCCACGTGGAGCTGCTGGTGGTGGGGGGCGGGCCGGCCGGGCTTGCCTGCGCTACCGCCGCTGCACGTCGTGGCCGCGCGGTCCTGCTCATCGATGAAAACGATACTCCGGGCGGCTCGCTGCTGGCCGAGCCACCGGATGGGCCCGAACGGGCCCGGGAGCTGGCCGCCGCTGCCCGCAAGGCCGGCGTCGAGCTGCTCACACAGGCGACCGCGATCGCCTACTTCCCCGAGGACGCGGGCGGCCTGCTGGCGGTGCAGGCGCCGCAGGGGCTGCTCGAGCTGAGGGCCGATCGGACCGTGTATGCGACCGGCACCTATGATCAGAATATCCTGTGCCCCGACAACGATCGGCCGGGCGTTCTGGCCGCGCGGGCGGTAGGCCGGCTGCTCGTGCGCTGGGGCGTGCGGCCGGCCACGCGGGTCGCGGTGGTGGGTGGCTTTTCCTATGGCGCCCGCCTGGCTCGCGCGCTCGAGGCCGCTGGCATCGCGGCCCTGCAAGCGCCGGCGGTCACGCGCGTCCACGGCCATCGCTGGGTGGAGGCGATCGAGCTTGCGGGCGGCCAGCGCGAGGAGTGCGACCTTGTGGCCGCGGCCGCGCCGCCGCTGCCGGCCAGCGAGATCGCGCGCCAACACGGCGTCCGGGTCTGCGATCACACGCGGGCGTTCGCGATCGACGTGGGCGGCGACGGCGCCACCAGCCGGCCCGGTATCTTCGCGTGCGGCGACGTGACCTCGGCCGCGGATCCGGATCCGGGGCGCGCGGCCGCAGCCGGCGCGGCGCTGGGGGAGCGCATCTAGGCCGTGCCCAAGGTCATCGTGTGCCGGTGCGAGGACGTCACGCTGCGCGACATCGAGCTCGCGATCGCGCACGGCAACCGCGACATCGAGGAGATCAAGCGCTACACCGGGTTCGGGACCGGCCCTTGTCAAGGCAAGGAATGTGTGTGGGCAGTGGCTCGCATCCTGGGCCAGCGCACCGGTGGGCCGGTCGAGCCTTTCGTGTCGCGCCCGCCGCTGTCGCCAACCGCGCTCAAGTACTTCGCGCGTGCCCTGCCCGATGACCGTGAGGCCTAGCGTGCGCTCGCGCTGCGAGATCGCGATCGTGGGCGGCGGCGTGATCGGGCTCGCGATCGCCTACAACCTGGCGCGCCTGGGCCTTTCCGACGTCGTGGTGGTCGAGGCCAGCTATCTCGCGTTCGGCGCATCGGGGCGCAACGGCGGCGGCATCCGGCAGCAGTGGTCGACCACCACCAACATCGCGCTCATGCGCGAGTCGCTCGCCCTGTGCAAGCGCTTCGCCCGCGAGCTCGGGGTCAACATCTGGCTGCGTCAGGGCGGCTATCTGTTTCTCGCGCGCACCGCGAGCGAAGCCGAGTGGCTCGAAAAAAACATCGCGCTGCAGAATCAGCACGGTGTGCCCACGCGCATGCTGACCCCGCGCGCGGCGCTCGAGATCGTGCCCGAGCTGGACGTGCGCGGCTTCTGCGCGGCCTCCTACAACCCCACCGACGGCATCCTGTTCCCATGGCC
>DATFWX010000107.1:0-44377 GCA_035258845.1 Polyangia bacterium
GGCAGCGGCCGCCACCATCCACCGCCTGGCCGAGCTGCAGGGCCGCCGCAAGAACTGGCGATCCGAAGAAGAGCCGGGCCGCATCATTCACGAGTTCCGCAGCAAAGACGATCCGATTGCGAAGCAGCTCAAGGAGTGGACGTTTCGCTATTACGGCTCGGTCGACGCCACCCCGAATTGGATCAACCTGGTGGCGGGCTACACGCGTGCTCATGGCGATCACATCCTCGACGAGCACGTAGGTGTCAGCGGCGGCCTGAATCCGTCGAAATCTGACGGTCGCCGGTTACGGGAACAACCTCAGTCGTTGACGTTGTCGGCAGGCATCCTGTAATCCTGATTCCGCCATGGCCAGCCTCAGGGGTTGTTCTCGCGCATCAAGACGGTGCGCCCCGATTTCGCGCCCAAGACAGTGGCTCCTGATGAGATCGAGCAATTTGAACATCGCCACGCCACGCGCCGAGGACGCAGCAACCCATGCGCCGTCGCTACGCGCGGCCGGTCGAGCTACGCACCGGCGGCGGCGCCGACGCAGGCCTGGGCCAGAACGCTCACCGTCGTGCCCTCGATTTCATACGCGAGCGCCATGTCGGCCTCGGCCCGGATGCGGCCCAGCCCGAGCTGCGAGCCGCCCCGGCGGCGCGCCGTCTCCCGGATCAGCCGCTGGTAGTGGGCCGCCGGGTCGGGGGCGCGCCCAATGCGATCGAGCGCCGTCTGCAAGGTCGCCAGGTGCTCGGGCGCGGCCCGATTGCGCGTGCGCACCGAGACCCGACCGCCCGCACCTTCCAGGATCACCTCCACCATCAGCTCGGCCATGCCGTCTCTCGAGTACCGCATCGAGTTTTCCAGGAGCTCGTGCGTCGCCAGGCCCAGCCGCGCGACCGCCTCCGCATCCGAAAGCACACGCCGGCAGAAATCGGTCACGGCGCGCCGCACGATGGAGATCAGCTCCACGCTGGGGGCAAAGCAGAAACTGAAGCGCGCGTGCTCGGGCCTTTGGGGGCTCACACCCTGTCATCGGCTGCGCGCGCGCTTTCTTGAGGCTACTTGCGTTCGGGCAGAAGCGGGGTGTAGCGGTCCTCGGGCGCCCCCAGCTCGCGGCACACATTGCGCACAATTTGCTCATAGAGCGGGGCCAGTTGCCGGTCCGTGGTCACCTTGGCATGCAGCCGCCCGCCTGCGATCCGTCCGTGGCCTCCGGCCGCGCCGTCCCGGCCCACCACGCGCCGGATGAGCTGGCCGGCATGCGCATCCTCGTCCTCGGTGCGGATCGACAGATACACCACGCGCGCATGGTAGCCCACGCATACCACCCACCGTGCGCGCTCGAACGGCAGCATGAGGTCGGCGATCTCAGCCACCAGATCGGGATAATCGAGAGCGCCCAGATTGACGGCCATCAGGTCCCCGTGCATGCGTGCGCTGCGGATGGCACGATCGAGCGCCACGAAGTGCTCGCGCGGCACCTTGGGGCTGACGATTTGATAGAGCAGCGCGTGGTCGGCCACCGCGACCAGGGTAATGTAGGCGTCGCGCTCGGCTTGCGTGGCCTCGCGTCCCAGATCGCGGGTCTCGCTCTTTAACGCGTACAGGAAGGCGGTGGCGAGCCGCGCGTCGATCGGAATGCGCTTCTGGTTGAGATAGCCGTAGCTGATGGTCGACGATGCACCGAGCGACGACCGAATGTCGCACCACACCGTGCCCGGAAAGGGGCCATGCGAGGGGTGGTGGTCGATCACGATGTCGGCGTGCATGGACTCGGGCAGCGAGTTGTTGCCTGAGCCCGGTTGGGTGTCGCACAGCGCGATCAGGTCGAACTTGGCCGGATCGATGCGCTCGATGGGCACCAGCGGGATGCCCAAAACATCCACCATCGCCCGGTTCTCGGCCCGACCCACGATGCCGCCCAGCGCCAGCGTCGACGCGATGCCGAGCTCATGCTCGAGCAGCACGCGCAGCCCCTCGGCGGCTGCGATCGAATCGGGATCCGGATTGTCGTGCGGCAGGATGAGGGCGCGCCGGCGGCCGCGCAGGCTCGCCAGCGCGGTGTCGAGGTCGAACGCGCTGGGAGCGGGGCGCGGGAGCGGGATGGCAGACGTGTGCGCGCGCACGCGCGTGCGGCCGGTTCGGCTGCCCGAGAGAGCCGAGTCGTCGTCGAACTTGCGCCCGCTGGAGCTCACGTCAGGTCTTGTGCGTGACGCGCCGCCCGTCGAGCAGCGCGGTCAAAGTGTCGTTGACGGGAGTGGTGATGCCGTGCTTGCGGCCGCGCCGACCCACGACCCCGTTCAGGGCGTCGTGCTCGGTGGTCCGGCCCGAAAGCACATCCTGGTGCATCGACGTGCGCGCATCACCGTACTGCTCGCCCAGGGCCAGCATGGTCTCCACCATCCCGTCGGGCAGCGTGACGCCCTCGGCGGTCGCAACCGCGATGGTCTCGCGCATGGCAGCGCTGAGGAGCGCGCGCAGGCGCGGGTGCCGTGCCGCCGCGCCCATGGTGGTGTCGGTCAGGGCCGTGACGGCATTGAACGCGCTGTTCCAGACCAGCTTGCGCCAGGAGATGAAAGCCAGATTTTCGTGATAGTCCCCGGGCACCTGGCTTTGCTGAAGAAAGGCCGCCACCTCGCGTGCGCGCCCGGACGGCTGGCCGGGCAGCTGCGAGACCAGGATCTCGCCGCGCGTCGTATGATCGAGCTGGCCCGGTGCCGTCAGCTCCGCGCCCACGTGCGCGACTGCGCCCACGACCCGACTGGGCCCAAGAGCGGCCGCCAGCACCTCCTCGGACTCGACGCCGTTGAGCAGGGGCATGACGACGCCGCGCTCGCCGAGCAGGCGCGGCCCCAGCGCGGCCAGGTCGCGGGCCAGCGCGTCGAGGTCGGGCGCCTTGACCGCGACGATGATGAGATCGAACGGTGCGCGCGGGCTTTCCGCCGCCTCGGCCAGCGAAGTCACGACCGGCGGGCGCACACTGAAGGTGCCTTCACGATAGCTGCGTACTCGCAGCCCATGTGCGCGCAGGGCGGCCGCGTGGGCACCGCGGGCAAGCAACGTCACGTCGCGCCCGGCCCGGAGCAGGAGGCCGCCGAAGTAGCCGCCGACGGCGCCCGCTCCGGCGATCAGAACCCGCATACAAAGACGCTAGCAAGAAACCACCGCGTCGCCAAGCTACCTCGGCTCGTGCGCTTTTTCGTAATCGCGGACGATATCGACTGCCGGCGGGGCGGCCAGATAGCGCCGCCGGGCCTCCGGATCGCGCATCCGGCGCGCCTTCGACATCACCTCTTCGTAGGCGCGGCGTGCGAACGGCGCCGCCTCCTGGGTCCGGCCCGCCCCGCCCAGCACGCGGGCATGAGTGTAAAGGATCTCCTCGCGGTCCTGGAAGTGCGGGCCCGAGTCGAGCAGGCGCGCAGCCTCGGTCGAGCGCTCGGCCCCCTGGGCGGCGCGACCCGAGGCCAGAAGCGCCAGCGCTTGCGCGGCCAGGCCCCAGGCCTGGCCCTGCGGGATCTGGGCCTGTTCGGCCAGACGGGTTGCGTTTTCGGCCAGCTCGAGCGCGCCGCCGGCGCCCTCGCCGGTGGCCACGTGGGCCAGCGCCAGGTAGATGAGCGCGCGGATCTCCTGGTAGCGGTTTGTGGTTTCGATGGCCAACGCGAGCCCGCGATCGATCTCGGCGCGGGCCGCGCGCGCATCGCCGCGGCGCAGATACACCTGCCCGAGCGTGATCACGGAAGCCGCCGCCTGCGAGCGCTCGCCCAGCGCATCGTGGATCTCGAGCGCCTTGCGCAGGTAGCGCTCGGCCCGGTCGAAGTCGCCCAGGTCCAGGTACGCCTGCGCAATGTTGGCCAGCTTGGCGCCCAACGTGACCCGGTTTCCGATTTCCTGATCGATCGCGAGCGAGCGCTTGTAGTAGCCCAGCGCCTCCTCGTACTCGCCCAGGCCCACCGACACGATGCCCAGGTTGTGCAGGGCGCCCGCCTCCAAGCGTCGCACGCCCAGCCGGCGGTAGATGACCATGGCCTCGGCGTAGGCGTCGAGCGCCTCCCGGAAGTTGCCGGTCTGCAGGAGAATGAGGCCGCGCGCGCTCGAGACCGAGGCGCGCGCAAGCAGCTGGTCGCGCTCGAGCTCGCCTCCACCCGTGACGTCGCAGAGCGCGAGCGCGGCGCCCACGCGTTCGAGCGCCTCCGTGGTCAGGCCGACGTTGTGCAGCACCAGGGCCTCGATGCGCAGCGCTTCGATCTCGGTGGCCTGATCCGAGGCCGTGCGCGCCAGCGCGAGCGCGCGTGCCGCCTCGCGGCGCGCCCGCGGCAGCCGCCCCACCTCGTAGTCGAACCGGGCCAGACGCGCCAGCGCGCGCGCCTGCCGGCTGGGGTCGGAGAGCGCCTCGGCGGCCCGGCGCATGGCGTGGATCTCGCGCAGCTGGGCGCCGCGCTGCCCCCAGGCCCGCACGATCTGCTCGCATTCGGACGCGATCTCGAAGCGGCGCTCGTGGTCGGTGAGCACGAGCAGCTTGCGCGCACGCGAGAGGTGCTCGAACGCCAGCTTGTTTCCCGCCACGTCGCGGGCCGCCCGAGCGGCCAGAAGGTAGCGCCGTACCGCCTCCTCGCGATCCCCGGCCGCGGCGGCGTGACGTGCCAGCACCGCGTCGTCCTCGGGGCGCGCACTCTCCTTGTGCGCGAGCAGCCGGGTCGCTCGGCCATGCAGCTCCCTGCGTTCCTCCTCGGGCAGCGCCGCATACGCGACCTCGGAGATGATCTGATTGTGAAACGCGTAGCCCCCCTTGCCGTCCTTGTCGACCAGGCCGCGGGCAATCAGCCGCTCCAGGTCGACGCTCACGTCGCGTCCAGCCAGCGCGGACAGCTCGGTCGGCACGATGCGCTGTCCGAGCACGCTGGCGTGGAGGAGCGCGGCCTTCTCGCTGGCGCCCAGGCCATCCAGGCGCGAGGCCACCACCGCCTCGACCGTGGACGGCACCTGCAGCTCGGCGTCGCGCCGGACCCACACCAGATGATTGCCCTCTTGCGCGACCACTCCGCGCTCGACCAGCGACTCGATCAGCTCGCGCAGAAAAAACGGGTTGCCGCCGGCGCGCGCGAGGATCTGCTCGACCAGCGGCTGGGCGGCCGGATCGTTGCCGAAGCGCGCCATCACGAGCGCGAAGCGCTCTTCCAGCGCCAGCTCACGCATGTGGACGAAGCGCTGGATCTCGAGCGGAACGGCCGCAATCATCTCTTCGACGCGCGGGTCGGGACGGGTGGTGGAAAGGCCGAAGATGGGCTGCGGGCGCCGGATCAGAATGAGCGCGCGCAAGAGCTCGAGCGACTGGGGATCGGTAAAGTGCATCTCCTCGACCACAACGATGAGGGGCTGGATCTTGGCCAGGCGCGTGCCCAGATGATCGGCGGCCCGGAAGATGCGGTGCCGGCGCTCGCTGGGCTCGAGGTCGCCGACCGCCACGCCGGGCACCTTGACCCCGAGCAGAATCGAGACCGCAGACAGCACCTCGCGCGCATGCGGATCGTCGCCCGGCCACAGAAGCGCCACCGCCGCCTCGAGGCGCCGGCGCACCTCGCGCGGATCGGCATCGTCGCCAATGCCGAGGAAGTCGCGTACCAGATCGGCGATCAGAGCGAACGGTGTCTCGCTGAGGGCGCGCCGGCCCAGCGTGCGCAAAATGGTGGCCGAGCCGGGCGGGATGGAGGCCAAGAAAGCCGACACGATGCTGCGCTTGCCCAGCCCGGTCTCGCCGATCAACATGGCGTAGCGCGCCTCGTGCAGGTCGACCGACTCCCGATACGCTTCCTGCAGCGCGCGCAGCTCGGTCTCGCGGCCGATCAGGCCCAGCGCGCCCGTGGGTCGCGATTGCATGCGCTCGCGGCGCTCTTTGGGCCCGCGCAGCCGATACACTTTGGCCGTGCGGGTGGCGCCGCTGGTGGACTCGGCGGTTTCGGTCAGGGGCGGCATGTCGATGGCGTCGATCTCGTCGAAGTTCCACTCGCCCGTGGCCAGGCGGTAGACCCCGCCGCCAACCAGGATCTCGCCGGCCATGGCCTCACGCGCCAGGCGGCGCACGGTGGGTCCGGTGGCGCCGGCCAACCGGTGCTCGAACACCCCTGCGCGCCGCGTCACCTCGGCCATGCCGCGCATGATCCCGATGCCGAGCGTGAGCGGGGGCGCCAGGTCGCGCGAGATGCCGTCGAGCGCCTCCTTGAGGTCGCGCGCCAGCAGGATGGCGCGGGCCGCGTCGTCCTCGAGCGCCACCGGCAGGCCCAGGATGTACGAGAAGCCGCCCTCGTCGAGCCGGTCCGGATGCGCGCCCCGCTTGTACGCGATGTGCTCGGCCACGCGCAAGAAGTCGAGCAGCGCGTCGCGCGAGCGCTGCTCGCCGACGGTGCGGCGGAGCGCGCCCAGGCCTTGCAGCTCACCCTCGACCACCACCACGTGCTTGCGCTCGCGCACCTCGGTCGGGATGTCGAGCGACGACATGACGGGGGGCGGCGATGCGGCGCCCGGGGGTGGGGACTGCGCCGACTGCGGGGACTGCGCTGACTGCGGCGACTGCGGTAACTGCGGCGACTGCGCCGACTGCGCAGGCAGGCTGGGCTGTGAGGGCGCGGTCACCCGGCGCACCTCGGTCGGCACCACCTGGGCGCAGAACGCGGCCAGCGCGCTCGAGTCGTAGACCGCCTCGTCGCGCGAGGCCAGGTTGAAGAAGAAGCGCGTGAGCGCCTTGTGCAGGTCGCGCGCGGTCTGGTAGCGCTGGCCCGGATCGCGGCGCAGCGCCATCAGCACGATGTGCTCGAGCTCCTCGGGCAGCTCGGGATCGACCGTGCGCGGCGGCGGCACCTCGGCCAGCCGCACCGCCTCCAGCACCCGATCGGGCTTGAGCGCGCTGAACAGCGGATGCCCGGTCGCGAGCTCGTACAGAACCAGCCCGGCCGAGAAGATGTCGGAGCGCCGGTCGACCGGCTTTCCGGCCGCCTGCTCGGGCGACATGTACGCGAATTTGCCCTTGACGATGCCTTCCTCCTCGGGGGCGCCGCGCAGGGCCGCGATGCCGAAGTCGACCAGCTTGACCGACCCGTCGTACGAGATGAGAACATTCTGGGGCGAGACGTCGCGGTGCACGATGTCGAGCGGCTCGCCGCTCTGCGGATCGGCCTTGCGGTGGGCGTAGTCGAGCCCCTTGGCCATCTGTTGCACGATGTAGGCCGCCAGACCGTAGGCGAAGCGGCGGCCCGACTGGCGCGCCTCCTGGAGCAGCCGCATCAGGTCCACACCCTCGACGTACTCCATCGCCAGATAATGGGTCGGCAGCTCGCCCCACTCGAACACCTGCGCGATGTTCGGGTGGTTCAGGTTCATGGCGGCCTCGGCCTCGTGCCGGAACATGATGCGGAACTGGCCGGTGGCCGCATAGGCTGGGTGGATCTTCTTGATGACCAGGAGCTTGTGCAGGCCCTGCGCGAGCGGCGTCCGTGCCAGGTACACCTCCGCCATGCCGCCCGTCCCGAGCTTGCGCAAAAGTTGGTAGCGCCCGAACTGGTCCAGCCCGCCCTCCGCGTCGAGCAGGAAAATGTAGCAAGCGGGCGGGCCGGACGCTACAGGGGGGTGATCTTCAGATTGTCGAACACGACCGCAGTCTCCCAGCCGGTGAAGCCGAAATGATCGTGACCTCGGCCCGAAAGCGGGGCCGGGTCGTCGTAGGACAGAAACGGCCGGCCGTCGATCGACCACTCGAGGTGGCCGCCCCGCCGCGCGAGCGTCCAGTGATAAGTGCGGCCGGGCTGGACGCGCGGCGTCGGGCGCAGGGGCGTCCCCGGGCGATGCTCCCACTCGTGCTCGTCCTGCCGCACCAGGACCGAGCGCGAGTTGCGCCAGCCGCCGAAGATGGCCACGTAACCGGTGGTCGTGTAGATGAGATCCTTCTCGACCGCCTCCGCCGATTCGTAGCTCTGGCCGTCGCCGAACAGCTCCACCTTGAGATCGCCTTCCGGGCTCTTGGACGAGCAGTCGAACTCGATCTGGACATCCGGCGGCAATCGACGGCGCAGCCAGAGCGGGTGGTTGTGCGCGCGCTCGAATACCAGCTTTCCGGCCTCGATGCGGTAAGGAGCGCCGGTGTTGTAGTAATCGGGGCCCAGCTCGGCACGATCGAACGTGTCGACGAAGGGCCCCTGTAAGCGCGGATCCGAGCTACAGCCGCAGACGAGCGCGAGCGCGAACGCACCCGCGGCGAGGGCGCGCTGCATGGGTGCTACTTGCCGCCGCCGCCACCGCCCTGCTGCATCTGCTTCATCATTTTTTCCATCTCGGCCACGTCTTTGGTGAACATGGCGGCCAGCTCCTTCTCGAGCGCGATCTGCTTGGTCATGCCCTCGTGCGCCGAGGCCGGGAAGGTCTTCATGTCGTGCGGAGCCATCGGCCAATCCCTGGCCTTCTCCATCTCGCCGGCCTGTTTCTTCATGGCCGCCGCGATGTCGCGCACCGGCTTGACCAGCTTCTTCATGCCGGCCACTTCGGCCTTGGACTCCTTGTCCTTGTTGGCGCTCATCCACTTGATGTGCGCGTCCATGTTTTCCGCAATGACGGTGTGCAGCTCGGCCAGCTTGGCGGGAAACACGGCCTTTTCGGCGATCATCTTGCCGCACTCCATCTTGCCGGGCTCGGCAGCGGCCGCGGGCGGGGCGGCGGCGGCAGCAGGCGCTTTGGCGGCCGGTTTGTCAGCTTTCTGTGCGCGCGCCACCAGAGTAATGCAGCACGCAAGCGCTACGAGTCCGAGGATGAAACGTTGCATAGTCTCCTCCCTTTCGGTTGGTTTGGTCTTGCGAGCGCCAAGACCCTAACACCGCGGGCCGGCCGGGGACAAGAAAAAAGGGCTCAGGTTTTGGCTGCGCGGGCCGCCTCGAGCGCGCGCTCCCAGGCCGTGAAATCGGCGTCGGAGACGCTGAGCGCATCGGCGGCCGCGCGCGCGGCGGCGAGCGCCCCCGCGTCGTCGAAGCGGGCCGCCGGATCGAGCGCCAGGCAGCCCCGCAGGAGCTCGGCGATGGGTCCCTGCGCGGCCCGCGGCAGGAGCGCGGACAGCGAGGCGGGCAGGCCGACCTCGGGTCGGGCATCGCGCAGAAGGTCGGCCGGAGAGAAGGGCGGGGCGCCCACCAGCATCTCGTAAAAAATGGCGCCGGCCGAGTACAGATCGTGACGCGGGCTGGCCAGCGCTCCCCGGCGCTGCTCGGGCGCCATATAAAGGAGGGTGCCGGCCGCCGGGGCCGGCGCCGCCGCCAGAAGGTGAGCGGCGCCGAAATCGCTCAGCACCAGGGCGCTGCCGGCTGCATCGGGATGACCCCGGAACAAGAGGTTGCCCGGCTTGAGGTCGCGATGCACCACGCCCTGCTGGTGCACTGTCCTGAGCACGCCCAGAAGCTCGATCATGCGCGCGACTGCAGCCGCCGGATCGAGCGGGCCGCGCCGCAACCGTTCGCGCAGGGTGGCGCCGGTCAAGTGCTCCATCGCGATCAGCTTGAGCGCCTCGTCCACGTCGTAGACGGCCACGATGCCGGGGTGGCGCAGCGAGGCCGCGATGCGTGCCTCGGCAAAGAAGGCGGCGCGCGCGGCCGCGTGGGCGTCCCCGTAGAACTGCGGATGCAGGATCTTGAGCGCCACCTCGCGGCCCAGCTCCTCGTCGCGCGCGCGGTACACCGTGGCCGCGCTGCCGCGTCCCAGCTCGGCCAGCAGGCGAAAGCGGGAGGCGCGGGTGCCGCTCGACTCGACGGCCAGGATGGTGGGCGCGAGCAGGGCCGGGGCTTCTCGGGCGGCGCGGCCGGCGCGCGCGGCCAGACGGGCGGCGCGGGCGCGGGCGTTGGGGTAATCGAGGTCCTCGGCCAGCACCAGCTCGTAACGGCGCCGGGCGGCCTCGAGATCACCCTCCAGCTCGGCCGCCTCGGCCAGCAGAAAGCAGGCGCGCAGGCGCTGCTCTGGCCGCGGGTGCGCCTCCAGCGGAGCCAGGAGCGCGCGCGCCCCGGCAAAGTCCATGCGTGCGCTCAGGCGCTCGGCCACCCCCAGGCGCAGCGCGCTGTCGTCGGGGCGGCGCGCGACCAGATGGCGCGCCAGCTCGAGCGCGCGGACGGCGGGAGCCCCCTCGGACAGCGCGGCGTCGAGCGCGGCCAGGGGATCGGCGTCGGCAGGCCAGGAGCCCGCCTCCGCGGCCGCCAGCAGCGTGGTCAACGCCGACAGGGGCTCCGGCGGTGGGTGCGCGCCCGGCCGCGGGGCGCTCGAGGCCGCGTGCCGGGTCGGCTCGCGTGCGCGCAAGCGCGACCACAGCCGGCTCAGACGACCAGCCAAGACAGCCCTTCTACGCCCACGCGGTCGCCGCGCAGAAGCTCGACCTCGGCGGCGGCACGAGCTCCGTCGAGCAGGAGCGGGCCCACCGTGCTCCGAAGCAGGGGCCGTGTGTCCCGGAACGCGAGCTCGACCCCGGAAGCAAGCAAGAATGGCGCCGCCTGCGCGCACAGCCGCCAGCCCCGTTTGATGCCACGCACGACCGCTAGCGCGAGCGTGCCCGTGCCCACGCGGTACTCGAGCGCGCAGTCCTGGCCCAGCGCGATCTCGCCGCGCTCGCCGAGCGCGAGCGGGGCGCCGATAGGGATGCCGCCCAGGCGGGTCCCGTTCCTGGACGCGCAATCCTCCAGCACGAAGCCGCCGTTCTGCTCCAGGATGCGTGCGTGGCGCCGCGACACGCTGGCATCGGTCAGCGCCAGCCCCGAGGCACCCTCGCGACCCAGCCAGACCGGGAAGCTCGACGTGTAGACCACCGGCAGCTCGGCGCCGGTCTGCAGGGTGACGTGGCCCAGGGTCAGGCGGCTATCGAGCTCCTCGCGCAGCCGGATGTACTCGGCCCGCTCCGCGCCCGCCGCCGGCGAGTCCACGCAGCGCACGAGCGCCGCACGGGCGGCCTGGCGGCGCCCGGCCGCCATCTCCATGTGGTACTCGTCAAACGCCTCGCGCAACGCGAATGCGGCCCGCTCATCCGCGCGCTCGCGGTCGAGCAGGCTTTCCATGCGCGCGATCTCGCCGGCCTTGCCCCACAGCTCGGCCGCGCGCGGCAGATCCAGCGGCTCCAGGCACTCGGCCGCGTCGGCGAACGCGCCGCCCGCCTCGTAAAGCGCCGCCGCCTCGCGCAAAAGAATCGGATCGGGTGGCACCGTGGGCGCGTCGCGGCTGGCCTCGCGCGCAACCGCCCGTGCGACCTCGCGCAGCCGGGCTGCCGCCGGCTCGGCGTCCAGGCGCGCGGCCTCGTGCGCCCACCGCGCCGCCTCCCGCAGCTCGGCCAGCACCTCGGCCCGGGGCGCCTCCGGCTTGACCCGCAGAAGATGCATCTCGGCCACTTTGAGCGGCTCGCCGCAGCGCGCGTACAGCCTAGCCGCCAGCGCAAAGTCGCACGCCGCCTCCGCCGCCAACGCGCGCCGGTAATCGGCCGACAGGATGCGTTGGAGAAAACTCATGTCAGGATCTAGGATATCCTAAGCCCAGGCAAATGCTCGAACGGGTGGCGCTCAACCAGACCCGATTTCACGCACCCGGCCTGGCGCCCGACGGGCGCGGGGTCGCGCTGGGGCCCAAGTTGGCGCTTCTGTTTGCCTCGCTCGATCGCCTGGTCGGCTTTTTCCGCATCTACTCGGAGCAGGCCTCGCTCGACGACGTGCTGCCGAGCCTGCACATCCACCGCGTGCGCACGCCGGTGGCCGCGCACGAGCTTTTGGTCGTGCTCGCGGTCGACAGCTCCTATGCCGCCGACCGGGCGGCGCGGGTGGCGCGGCTTCTGGGCGGGCTCTGCTTCACCGGCGCCGGCAAGCACTTTGTCCAGTATCGCGACGAAAGCTCCCCGCTCGGCTACGACGTGGCCGAGGTGACCCAGCAGAGCGGCGACTTCGTGCTCTACGGCGACGCGTTCACGCAGGCCTACGCGCGCGCCGAGGAGGTGTCGTTCGCGCAGCTCCTGTTCCGCCTGCAGCTGATCCAGGTGCCGGGCCCGCCCGAGGTCGGGGACGCCGAGTTCCTGTACGTGGCGGCCCGGCGCGGGCTCGGGCAGGCGCTGCTCCGGTACCTGTGGCGCAATCGCGTGGCCTGCGAGGCCGCTTTCTGCGACCCACCCGAGGGCTCGGCGTTTCGCGAGCAGAACGCGCTCTGGATCGTGCGCGTGCGCGGCCTGCCCGCGCGCATGCTGCGCCTGTTCGTGCGCACTCCGGGCCTGAGCGTGTACCGGCCGGTGGGCGCGAACGTTGCGATGGAAGTGGGCTACCGGCATCCGATCGCGCTCGAGTCATGCGCGCAGGTGTTCGCGGCCGGCAAGTTCTACCTGTTCTCGGGCCAGCGCGATGCGGCCGAGGTGCTGGCGGGCCCGCTTGATTTCGTGCCCGGGGATGCTTTCGTGCAACCGACCTGGGACCTGGCGCGCGATCGCCGCGTGCTGTCCGACGCGCGCGCGCGCAAGCCGGCCCCGCTCGCGGTGCCGCTCAAGCTCGTGCCCTCGTTTGCGCCCCCGCGTCGCGTGAGCGCGGCGCTCCTGCCGTGGGCGCAGGCGAGCTGGCTCAAGAAGCTGGTCTACGCCCTGCCACCGACGCTTCTGCGCGGGCACCGCGTGGCCGCGACCGCGGAGCTTCTGGTGGTGGTCGCCGACTCGTCGCTCGACGTGATCCCGCTCGGCACGCCGATGCAGGAGCTGGCGCCGGGGCTGTACGTGCCGGTGGGCTACGAGCTGGCGCCGCGCACCTCGCCCGAGGTGCTGGCGCAGCACGCGGGCGCGGGCCCGGAACGGCTCATCTTCTTCGCACCCTTTCTCGAGCGGCCGCTGGCCGTGGAGGCGAGCGCGCTGGCGCCGCTCGAGCGGCGCACGCTGGCCGAGATCGAGATCCAGCGCGCCGAGCCGGCCGAGGAGCTTGTGCTGGCGGAGGAGCCCTCGGGCGAGCCCGAGATCGTGAGCGGCAAGGTGGGCCGCTTTGCGCTGTGGGGCTTCAAGAGCGAGAAGCCCGAGCCACCGTGACGCCCGACCATTTCCTGGCCCAGGTCATGCTGCCGCTTTGCCAGGGCGGTCCGGTCGAGGTGGCGGCGCCGCTCGACAGCGCGGCCTATGACGAGGTGCGCCGCCTGGCGGTGGGGGCCGAGCTGGCCGAGCTTGCGCCCGCAGTCGCAATCGCGCGCGCACGCCGCCGGGTGGCGGCCGAGGTCGTGCTGGCGCCCCCTACG
Source organism: Polyangia bacterium (assembly GCA_035258845.1). Taxonomy (GTDB): domain Bacteria; phylum Myxococcota_A; class Polyangia; order JAHFDS01; family DATFWX01; genus DATFWX01. Next base: position 13,231 of record DATFWX010000107.1, read on the forward strand.
CTCGCGCTCGACGAGGAGGCGGTGCGGCTGGCGGTGGGCCTTTACGACGCTCTGTTCCTGACCCATCCCGACGCGCGGCGCCACCGGATCGGGGTGCGCCAGCGGGTGGCCGAGTTTGCGGGCGAATGCGCGGCGCTGGGCGCACCGGCGACGCGCAGCCAGCTGATCGGGCGGCACACGGTCGTGCACAACCTGTTTCGGGTCGGGCGCACCGATCATCGGGTCAGCTTCTGGGTGGGAAAGCGCGAGTTTAGGGGCCGCAAGCCGCCGCAGCGGCTGCTGCGCTGGCCGGGCGTGCGCCGGGTGCAGGTCCAGACCGTGCGCCTGAACTGGTACCGCCAGGCCGGCGTGCCCGCACCCGCGCGCCAGGTGGTGCGGCACATCCTCGAGGCCTCGCCCCTGACCGACCTTCTCAATCCGGTTCGTCTCGATCCGCCGCTCGCGCTGGCGGTCGGTCTGAAATATCTGTCCGATCCCGAGATCGCGCGCTTCGTGGCCTACGAGTATCTGAAGCTGGGCCTGCCCCAGGTGGCGGCGCCGCTGAGCGCAGCGCTGGCCGAGCTGGTCGGCGAGCGGCCGGGTGGGCCGGAGGTGCGGGCGGCGCTCGCGTTCGTGTGCCATCTGCACGTGCTGGAGGCGATGGTCGAAAGCGCGGAGGCGCAGTGGCTGTCGGCCGAGGGCGGGCCCGCGCGTGCGCCCGAAGCCCGCGACTTTTTGGCCGCTTTCGCGGCCGCGTGGGGACGCGGCCACGTGCCGCCCGGCATCGAGCTCGAGGCCGGGCTGTCCGAGCGGCTGGCCCGGCGCGCGGATCTGTGCGAGCGCATCGCGGGCGCGGCGCGCGTGGAGGCCCTGGCGGCCGCGCTGGGCCCGCCCGCCCCGGGTGCGTGCTAGAATTGGTGCGCGCATGGAACGACGCCTGAGCCCGGCCGAGCCGCTCGCGAAACGCCTGCAGGAGGTCGCGCGCACGCTCGAGCAGCACTTCCTGGACAAGCAGGAAATCATTCGGCTCCTGCTGATTTCGGCGATCGCGGGCGAGCACACCATCCTGGTCGGGCCGCCCGGCACCGCCAAGTCGGCCATCATCCGCATGTTCGCGCGCCTGATCGATGCCCGCTACTTCGAGTACCTGCTCACGCGCTTTACCGAGCCCAACGAGCTGTTCGGCCCGGTCGACATCGCAGCCTTCCGCGCCGGCACCTACAAGCGCCGCACCGAGGGCATGCTGCCCGAGTCCGAGATCGTGTTCCTGGACGAAGTGTTCAAGTCGAACAGCGCGATCTTGAACTCGCTTTTGACCATCCTCAACGAGCGGCGCTTCTCGAGCGGGGCCGACGTGGTGCGCGTGCCCCTGATCTCACTGTTCGGGGCCACCAACGACGTGCCCAACGATGATGCGCTGGCCGCGATCTTCGACCGGTTTCTCTTGCGCGTGCGGTCTGACAACCTGGACTCGTACCATTTTCACACTCTGATCGAGACCGGGGTGCGCAACGAGCTCGACAAGATCACGGGCCGCGATGATGGGGTGGCGCCCACCGTGACGGCGGCCGATCTGCGCCAGCTCCACCAGTCGTACGAGCAGTACCTGCGGCTCGATGACGACTTTGTGGCCAAGTACAAGGGCCTCATCTTCCAGATCCGCTCCGAGGGTATCTCGGTGTCGGATCGGCGCGTCATCAAGCTTACCAAGCTGTTCGCGGCGGCCGCCCTGCTCGACGGGCGCGCGCAGCCCAACGACTCCGACTTCTTCGTGCTCAAGCACATCTGGAACAACCTCGATCAGGCCGACCTGCTCGACGAGATCATCAATCCGGTGGTCGAGAGCTGGTACCGCGAGCACCCGGGCACGCGGCGCGTGGCGGCTGGCGACGCCGGGCTCGATGCGCTCCTGGGCGAGCTCAAGATGATCCGCGATCGGCTCACCTCGGGCGAGCCCATGTCCGACATCCAGCTGTTCTCGCAGCTCAAGAACCTGGGCGAGATCAAGACCGCGCTGGCGGCGGTGGGCGGTGAGACCGCCGAGCGCATGGTCAAGCAGATCGACGGGCTGCTCGAGAGCGTGTTCCAGTCGTCGCGATTCGGATAGGAGGCAGGGGCTTGGCAGAGCGGCGCCCGCCCGGGGCAGCCAACGTGCGGCGCGGCTTTTTGCAGCGCCAGCTGGCCACGCTCGCGATCGCCCAGGTGCGCACGCCGAATCCGATGGCGCCCGTGCGCGCGGCCAGCTGGCACAACACGCTCGTGCGCCTGGGCGTGCGGCTGCCGCTGTTCGCCGTCTACGACCTGGGCGCTCTTTTGGCGTTGCCGCGCCAGGAAACCCAGGTCGCGCCCGCGGGGCCGACTGGCCCGGGCACGCTCGGCGACGCCGACCGGCTGCTGGTGCAGTCCTATCGGGACCTGATCGCGGAGGTTGCGGCCACCGAGTCGGTCGAGCGCGCGGCGGCGCTGCGCCTGCGCGACGATCTGGTGGCGGTGGTTTTGGCCAAGCTCCTGCGCGACGTGGCGGCGCGCTGGCCCGAGCGGCTGCAATGGGCGGGCGCTTCCGAGCTGCCCCTCGATCCGACCCTGTACACGGCGCCCGACCTTCTGGCGCTGTGGCGCGGTCTGGGCGCGCCGCAGGCGGTCCTGAGCTTTGCGCGCCACCTCGCACAGTCGCGGCTGCAGCTCTTGACCGCGGTCGATCAGATCGATTTCGAAACCCTGCGCCTGTTGGGGCTGTTTCAGACCCAGAGCGCGCCCGGCGCCCTCGAGATCGCGGATCTGTATAGTGCATTCGTGTCGCTCGAGGCCAACGACATCGTCAACTTCTCGCTCGAGCTTCTGCCGTCGGTGTTGGAGACCAAGCGCGCCACCGGCGTGCAGGTGTTCTCGGTCGACGGCTACGCGTCGATCGAGCGCCACGGCAACATCGACTCGCTCATCCTGACCGAGCTCAGTTACGACGACGACCTGTTCGAGCGCAAGCTGGTCGACGACGAGCTGTACTACTACGGGCACGAGAAGCAGCGCGAGGACGAGCGGCGGCTGTGCTACATCCTGATCGACGCCTCGGCCTCGATGCGGGGGGTGCGGCAGGTGTTCGCGCGTGGGCTGGCCTTGACGCTGTCCAAGAAGCTGTCGTTGCAGGGCGACGAGGTGTGGCTGCGCTTCTTCGATTCGCGGCTGCACGACCTGGTCAAGGTGCAGCGCGGCGGGGGGCTGCAGGTGCCGTACCTTCTGTGCTTCAAGTCCGAGCGCGGCCGCAACTACGCGCGCGTGTTCCGTCAGCTCGCGCTCGAGCTGGCGCGCCTGCGCCGCGACCGGCGCCGGACCGTGGTGCTCTACATCCTGACCCACGGTCAGTGCCACATCCCGGTCGAGACCGTGCAGCAGCTGCGCGGGTTGGCCTTCCTGTACGGAGTGTTCGTGCTGCCCTCGCAGGGCGTGACGGTCAGCTACGCGCCCCTGCTGCACCACGCCGAGATCGTCGACGAGGAAGCGCTGTCGAATCGGGTCGAGCGGCGACGGCGCGCGCTCGGCATCGTCGAGGGCGCGGGACAGTCGGCGGCGGCTAGGTAATGCCGACCCGCGAGGAAGAGGAGCTGGCCCGGCAGGCGCGCGGGCTCACCCATCACGGGCGGGCGCGCGAGGCCGAGCGCGTGTGGCGCCAGCTCCTGGGCAAGCACCATGTCATCGACATCGAGTACGACGACTGGCTACGCGGCGCCGCCGACTGCTACCGCGCCCTGCGCCGCCACCGCGAGGTCGGGCTCATCTACGTGTTTCTGCACTACTTCGATCAGGCGCGCGAGTACTTCCCGCCCGAGACCTCGCGCTTCGAGCTCGCGCTCAGCTACGAGCTCGAGAAAAAGTACGCGCGCGCGGCCCAGGTCTACGCCGAGCAGGCGGCGCGGCCGGTCATGGCCGCGATCTGCCTGGAGCGCGCGGGCGACGACAAAGCGGCCCGTTCCATGTGGGAGCGGGTCGAGAGTGACGCGCGCCTGGCCGGCCCCAGCTACGAGCGCGCGCTGGTCGAGACCAACCTGGGCCTGTGCGCGGGTCGGCTCGGTGACGGCGAGGCCGCACAGCGGCATCTGGTGGAGGCCCAGCGCATCCTCGAGGAGGTGGCCGACGAGTTCGAGACGGCCGGCGAGCGCGATCGCGCCTTTTACTGCTACCAGGTGCTGATCGAGCTGGGCAAGCGCTCGCAGAGCTTCGAGAACCTGGCCGAGGGCTATCTCAACTGCATCCGGGTGATGAAGGAGGACAACCTCCGCTTCTACGTGCTGCAGTACTGCGAGGATTTCTTGCAGCTCGCGCTCGAGCGCAAGGAGTTTCACGCCGCCGCCACGCTGGCCCGCGAGGCCGCCGAGTACGCGCTGCGCGCCAACATGCCCTACGACCGGCATTACCTGGCGCGCTCGGCCGAGATCTGGCAGCAGTGCGCCGAGAAGAACGAGCAGGCGGGCGGGCCGCCCGAGCTGAGCGAGAACGCGCTCACGGCCGCCGTCGACGCCTGGTGCGCCATCTCGCAGTTCGTGCGCGTGGGCGAGTGCTATACGCGCCTGGCGCAGCTCGATCTGCCCGATAAGAAGCGGCGCCGCTACCAGGCCGCGTCCGAGCGCTACCGAAGCGTGGAGCTGCGGCCGCTCGACGCGCCGGCGTTCCCGGAGTCGCTACGCCAACCGCACGCCTATGCCGACGTCTGGTATCTGGATCTGGTCGAGTGGGAGCTCGACGGCGATTACCAGGCCGTGTGCGCCACCCTGATCGGCGATCTGCACTACCCGGATCCGTTCCGGCGGCGTGCGCTGGCGCTGCTGCTCGAGCCGCCCCCGGCCGACGGCGGCGCCGAGACCGCGCGGGTCGCCCAGCGGCTGGGCGATCTGCAGCTGTACGCGGCCCTGCGCCCGCTCGAGCGGCTGTTCGAGCGCGGCGATCCGGTCGTGCGCGCGGCTGTGATGCGCGGGTTGGGACAGATGTTCTACAAGCGCAGCTTCTCCCTTCTGGCGCGCGGTCTGCGCGATGCGGACGCGGGTGTGCGCGAGGCCGCGCTGGAGGCGCTGCGCAAGCTGCACTTCCCGCATGCCTTCGATTCGCTGGTGCGCATCTTCCGTGAGTCGAGCGACGAGCGCGTGCGGGCGGCTGCGCTCGAGAGCATCGGCGAGGTGGGCGCGCTCGAAGCCGGGGAGTTCTTGATTGGCGTGCTGCGACACGAGAGCGAACCCCTGCGCAGGCTGGCGCAGAAGCTGCTCGCCCGGTTCGAGAACCCGGAAATCGTGAGCATCCTGCGCAGCTATCTGGAAAACGAGACCGGGCCCGCGCGCAGCGCGCTCGAGCAGGCCCTGCGTCAGATCCGGCGGCCGGAGGCGGCGCGCTGAACCCCGTGACCGCTACCGATGCAGGGCCAGATCGAGCAGCGTGAAGGCGAGAAAGCCCACGGAGACCCATCCATTGAGCGTGAAGAAGGCGGCGTCGAGGCGGGACAGGTCGCCCGGTCGCACCAGCCCATGCTCCCAGGCTAGGAGCGCCCCGATCAGCGCGACCCCGCCAAAGTAGGCCGCGCCGAGGCCGGCCAGATAGCCGAGCGCGATGAGGGCCAGAAGCGTGACCAGGTGCAGCGCGGCCGAAATCACGAGCGCGCGCCGCGCGCCGAAGCGGGCCGGGATCGAGCACAGTCCGGCCGCCCGATCGAACTCGAGGTCGCTGAGCGCATAGAGCACGTCGAAGCCGCCCACCCAGGTCGCGACCGCGAGCGCGAGCGCACCTGCGGGCGCGCCCAGATGGCCGCGCATCGCGATCCAGGCGCCCACGGGCGCGGCCGCGATGGCGAGCCCGAGCACGAGGTGGCAGGCCCAGGTAAAGCGCTTGCTGTACGAGTACCCGCACACGAGCGCGAGCGCAACCGGGGCCAGCGCGCCGCACAGCGGCGAGATGGCGGCGGCGGCGGCGACGAAGAGCGCGGCCGCGAGCACGGTCAGCACGGCGGCCGCGCGCACGCTGATCTGGCCGGTGACAAGCTCGCGCTGGCGTGTGCGCGGGTTGGCGCGGTCGAAACGCAGATCGACCAGGCGGTTGAAGCCCAGGGCAGCGGTACGCGCGCCCACCAGCGCGGCCACGATGAGGACCCAGCGCCAGGCGTCGGGGCGGACGCCCCCACGCACCGCCAGCGCGGCCGCCGCCAGCGCGAACGGGAGCGCGAAGATCGAGTGCGAGAACTTGATCATGCGGCCGAAGCTGACTATGCGCGTGAGAGCCATCGCACCTCCTCGGGCTCGGCCTCGGTGAGGAACTGGTAGGGATCGGCGCCGGCGTGGCCGCACACCGCGATCACACCGGGCTGGCGGCCGGCTGCCAGCGCGCCCAGCTCTTCGCCCAGGCCCAGCGCGCTCGCGCCACCCAGGGTAGCCCACCTGACGATGTCGGCCCGGGACAGGGCCGGGAAGGCGCGCGCCAGCGCCGCCATCTCGGAAAAAATCGAAAGCGTCTGGTTGGACGACAGGCTGTCGGTGCCCAGGGCCAGCCGGCAGCCGGCACCCACCATGGCCGGTACGTCGGCCAGCTCTTGACCGATGTGTAGGTTCGAGCGCGGGCACAAGACGATCGTGGCCTCGCGCGCGGCCACCAGCGCCAGCTCATCGGCGCTCGCGTGCACCATGTGGATGAGGAGCGGCGGCGGCCGGCGTGCCAGGAAGCCGAGCGCATCCAGGTGCTCGACCGGTCCGCGGCCGGCCACCCACTCGGCGCGCTCCCACACGCCGAACGCGGTCAGGATGCGGGGCCAGGGTCCGCTGCCGTCGCGCAGCAGGGCCAGCTCGTCTGGGTCCTCGGCCACGTGGATGCTGGTCGGGACGCCCGGCGAGGCCGCCATGGCGCGCCGGATCAGGTCGGCGCTGGTGGAGTAGGGCGCGTGCGGTGCGACTGCGTAGGCAAGCCCGTCCGGCCAGTCGCTGATGGCGGCGCGCTGGGCCCGCGCCCACGCCACCGCATCGCCATGCTCGAGGTCGTCCCTCTCCAAAAGCTCGTGAAACACCACGCCACGCAGGCCGGCCGCGGCCAGCGCCGGCACCGCGTCGAGCGTGTTCGTGATGTCGCCCACCGCAGCGGTGCCGTAGCGGACCGCCTCGGCCACCGCGTCCGGGATGGCGGCGCGCAGGGCCTCGCGCCCTAGCGCCTGGCGCTCGGCCAGCATGGACACCACCCAGCCCAGAAAGCCGCGCCCGCCCGGTGCTCGCCCGCGCAGGGCCGACAGCTCCAGGTGCACGTGCGCATTGGTGAGCGCCGGCATCACGACGCCTGCGATGGGCTCGGCTTCCGGGTGGCGGCCCGGCTCGAGCGCGAGCACGCGCCCGGCGCCGTCGAGCGTGATGGTGGCGTCGCGAAGCGGCGGGCCGATGACCGGAACCATCCAGTCGGCGCTGAAGCGCTGCATCCTTCGATTGTGCCCCAAGTTCCCCCGTGAGGTGGAACCACAGAGAACACAGAGAGCACAGAGGATTGACAAGGCGTACCGGATCGGCCGCCTTGCCTCGAGCCGGATCCTCCTTCTTTCTCTGTGTTCTCCGTGTTCTCCGTGGTGAATATTCACGAGATGTATTGGTATCGGTTGTTGCGGCGGCGCGGGATGAAGCCGGCGCCACGGATCTGGCGCTCGATGGCGGCCGCGTCCATCATGAAATGTGCGCCCGCGGTCGACACCACGTTTTCCTCGATCATCACGCTCCCGAAATCGTTGCCCCCGTAGCGCAGCGCGACCTGGCCCACGTCGGGGCCCATGGTCGGCCAGCTGACCCCAAAGTGGGGGATGTTGTCGAGATACAGTCGCGCCAGCGCCTGCACGCGCAGGTAGCGGGCCGCGCTGGTGTCGTCGCGCTTCTTGAGCCGCGTGCCCTCGGACTGGAAGGGCCAACAGAAGAACGACACGAAGCCGCCGGTCTGGTCCTGCAGCGTGCGCAAGCGGCCCAGGTGCCCGGTCAGCTGCTGCGAGGTCTCGCCGAAGCCGAACACCATGGTCGACGAGCTGGGCAGGCCAAGCTGGTGCGCGGCCCGCATCACGGCCAACCACTCGTCGGTCGTGCACTTGAGCGGCGACACTTCGGTGCGCACGGCGTCGTCGAGGATCTCGGCACCGCCGCCGGGCACGCTGTCAAGCCCGGCCGCGTGCAGGCGCTCGAGCACCTTCTCGACCGAGAGGCCCTCGAGCTGCGCGATATGGGTGATCTCGGCCGGCGACAGCGCATGCAGGATGAGCGGAAAGTTGGACTTGATCCAACGGAACAGGTCCTCGTACCACTCGATGCGCAGATCTGGATGCAGCCCGCCCTGCAGCAGCACCTGGACGCCGCCCAGCGCGACCGTCTCGCGAAATTTCTGCGCCAGCACCTCACGAGACAGCACGTAGCCTTCCGGATGCCCGGGCGGCCGGTAGAAGTTGCAGAATTTGCAGCGGGTCACGCAGACGTTGGTGTAGTTGACGTTGCGGTCGATGATGTAGGTGACGACGCCATCCTTGTGCAGGGCATGACGGCGGGCATCGGCCGCACAGCCCAGCTCGCCTAGCGGCGCGCGCTCGTACAGGTTGATGGCATCCTGGTCGCACAGCCTTTCACCGGCGGCAGCCGCCGACAGAGCGTCGCGGCGGACGCGCGCCCGCACAGGTGCGGTCTCGTAAAAGGCGATCTCGGGCAGCCGCTCGCACAGGCCGGCGCGATGGCAGCGCAGAAAGTACTCGGACAGCCCGGCCAGCTCGTCGGAGCCGAGCGCATAGCGAATGTGATTGTGAAGGTAGCGCTCGAAGATCTTGGCATCGCCGCCGCGCCCCTCGGCGAAGGCACGCGCGATGGTGCCGCGCGCGGCCAGGCCGGCGGCCAGCGAGCGCTGGAGCGCCGCTACGTCGGCCGGAGCCAGCGCATCGGGACGGCCCGCCCACACCGCGTACACGAACGGCAGCCCGGTCGCCCGCGTCCACTCGGCGCCCAGGTCATACACGTACGGATAGCCCGACAGATCGAACGCGGCGTCGCCGATGACCAGCGCGCCCCGGTCGCCGCGGGCCGCGCGCGCGGCCTCGGCGTGGTCCACGCGCAGGTAGTTGGGCGCGAATCCCTGGGCGCGCGAGAGCAGCTTGCACAGGAGCGCGCTCGTGCGCGAAGCATCGTCGAGCGCGATCTCGGCCATGCGCGGCCACGGCACCGCGCCCACGAGCAGCACGGTCTTGACCGCACCGCGCGCGGCGATCGCGATGCCGGGCACGACCCGGAGCCCGGGCTGGGCGGCGTAGCTCGCCACCGGGATGAGCCCGCAGTCAGCCTGCCCGGCGGCGAGCAGATCGGCGCACACCGAGGGCTCGGTGAAGGTGACCTCGAATCGCTCGGGATCGAGCGCATAGGTGATTGGGCGCGCGTTGAGAAACGACACCGCGGCCAGTCGGATTCTCCTTGAATTCACGCCACCACCTCCAGCCGCCGCGGCGACGGCCCGGGCGGCGTCTCGATGATGTTGTAGAGCGTGTCGCGCTGCACGGGCACGCGGCCGGCCGCGCGGATGGCGGCTTCGAGCTGGGCCCGCGTCAGCGCCTCCGGCGTGTGCGCGCCCGCCATGTGATAGATCTTTTCTTCCTGCACGGTGCCATCGATGTCGTCGGCACCGAACCAGAGCGCCACCTGCGCGATCTTGAGGCCCAGCATGATCCAGTAGGCCTTGAGGTGGGGGACGTTGGACAGCACCAGGCGCGCCACCGCGTACGTGCGCAGATCGTCGTAGCCGAGCGGCGCCGGCAGCCTGGCGAGAGCGTTGCCCTCGGGGTGGAACGCCAGCGGAATGAAAGTCTGGAAGCCGCCCGTTTCATCCTGCAGCGCGCGCAGCTTGAGCATGTGGTCGACTCGCTCCTCGAACGTCTCGATGTGGCCGTAGAGCATCGTGCAGTTCGAGCGCAGGCCCATCCGGTGCGCGACCCGGTGCACGTCCAACCACTCCTCGGTGGTGGCCTTGTCGGCGCAGATCTTGCGGCGGACGCGGGGCGCGAAGATCTCGGCGCCGCCGCCTGGCAGCGAGCCCAGCCCCGCCTCGCGCAGGCGCGTGAGGACCTTTTCGTAGCTCATGCCGAAGGTGTGGGCAAAGAAGTGGATCTCGACGGCCGTGAAGCATTTCAGGTGAATGTCGGGCCGGATGCGCTTGAGCCCGCGCAAAAGCTCCTCGTAATACTCGAACGGGAGATCCGGATGCAGCCCGTTGACAATGTGGATCTCGGTGATGGGCTGGTGCGCGCGCTCGCGCAGTTTTCCCCAGGCCTGCTCGAGCGACATCGTGTAGGCGCCCGGGTCGCCCGGCTTCAGGCGCGCAAACGAGCAGAACATGCAGTCGGCCACGCACACGTTGGTGGCATTGATGTGGAGGTTGAGGTTGTAGTAGGCGCGGTCGCCGTGCATCCGCTCGCGCACCTGGTTGGCCAGCATCCCGAGCTCGGGCAGATTGGGATGGCGAAACAGCGCCACGCCGTCGTCGAGATCGAGCGGGACGCCCGCGTAGACCTTTTCGCGCACCTTCACAAACCGCGTCATGCCGCCACCTCTTTCTGCGCGGGCAGCGGCTCCAGGATCTGGTCGACCCCGTAGCCGGTCGCGATTTGGACGAGGTTCGGTCCCAGCTCGAGCGCGCTCGCGCACACGTGCGGGACGTCGTCGCACAGAAGGCGCGCGCACGCGAAGGCGCGCAAAAGCTCGAGGGCCGTGCGCTGCCGGCCCGGATCGTGCACCAGCAGGGCCGGATGCGCGCGCCCGCGCAGCGCGAGCAGCGCGGCTGGCAGGGGTTGCGCCGCGTCGACCGCGGTCAGGCCGGCCGCACCCACCGCGCGCACCACGCGCAGCCGGTCGCCGTGCAGACGCCGCCGCATGCGGTCGGCCAGCGCGCGCACCGCATGCAGGGCCGGGGTCGACCAGAGCCGCTCCGCGTCGGCGGCGCTGAGCCGCTCCCCTCGATCCAGCCGGGCAGCGATGTCGCCCAGACCGGCGGCGTGGATCTCCTGCTCCGAGGGCAGCATCGGCATGTCACTCCTCCTGGGGCTCGGCGCCCCAGCGCTTGTGAAGCTGATTGGGGATGCGGAGGTGGTCGAGCGCCCGCGAGATCACGGTATCGAGCAGGCCCTCGACCGACTGCGGGCGCGCGTAGAAGGACGGCGAGGCCGGCATCACGATGGCGCCCGCGCGCGTGACGCGCTCCATGTTCTCGAGGTGGAGCAGCGAGTACGGGGTTTCGCGCACGACCAGGATCAGGCGGCGGCGTTCCTTGAGCATCACGTCGGCGGCGCGGCCGATGAGGTCGCCCGAAATGCCGTGCGCGATGCGGGCCAGCCCGCCCATCGAGCACGGGATCACGATCATGGCATCCCAGCCCGCGCTGCCCGACGCGAAAGGCGCCCCGAAATCGCGCCCGCCGTAGCGTCGGAACGGGAGCTCGCGCGGATCGGTGCCGACCTCGTGCGCCCACACCTGCTTGCCGGCATCCGAGAACACGGTTGCGATCTCGAGCCCGCCCGGCACCGAGCCGGCTTCTAGGTCGCGCAGGACGTCGAGCAGCCGCTTGGCATACGGTGCGCCCGAGGCGCCGCCGATGGCGACCACGAGTTTCATGCTCTGACTCCTTTCACGATGGTCGCGATGCCCTGCGGGAACAGGGGCCTCACCGCCACATCGCCAAAGCCGGCCCCCTGCAGCAGGTCGACCATCTCGCCGGTCGAATGGAAGCTGCGGATGGAGGCGAAAAGGTACTCGTAGGCCGCCCGATCGCCCGACACCAGCTTGCCGAGCAGGCGCGCCAGGCCGTCCACGGCCAGGCGGCGGCCGCTTCGGAAGAACTCGAGGACCAGGAGGCGTCCGCCCGGACGCAACGCGCGCGCCAGCTCGAAAAGCGCCTGCGGCAGGTCGGCCACGTTGCGCAGGCCAAACGCGCAGATGGCGCCGTCGAGCGCGCCCGTCCGCACCGGCAGCGCGAGCGCGTCCGCCTGCACGCACGCGCCCGGCTGGTAGCGGCGCAGCATCTCGCGCGCGAAGTCGAGCCCGAAAAGGCGCGCGCCCGGCTGGCGGCGCAGGATTTCGCGCGAGCAGTCGCCGGTGCCGCAGGCCAGATCGAGCAGGCGCTCGTCCCACTGTGGCTGCAGGAGCGCGACCGCGCGTCGTCGCCACCACAGGTCCACGCCCGCCGACATGACCCGATTCGCGAGATCGTAGCGGGGCGCGATGCGGTCGAACATGGCGCGGACGTCGGGTGCGCTCATCGTATTCCTTCGCGGCTCGCTCCGGCGCGGCTCGGCGGCTCGGCTGGCTCGGACGAGCCGGGCGCGCTTCTCTGCGTACGCACTCCGCTCACAGGCCGAGCTCCTTTAAGAGCCCCTGCACGCGCCGCTCGACCTCGGGGTCGGCGCGGCACACCTCCATCCACTCGCGGGTTGCTCCCTCCTCGGGCAGCTTGCGGGTGGCGTCGATGCCCATCTTGCCGCCGAAGCCGAGGCCGCAGCTGGCATGGTCCAGCTCGTCGATGGTGCCGTCGGCGAAGAACACGTCGCGCTTGGGATCGATGCTGGTCAGGGCGCGCCAGGCCACTTCGCCGAGGTCGTGCACGTTGACGTCCTTGTCGACCACGATCACGCACTTGCAGGTGGCGAGCTGGCCCAGGCCCCACAGCGCGTAGCACAGCTTGCGGGCCTGATGCGGCTCACGTTTCTGGATCGAGGCGATGCACAGGTTGTGAAACACACCTTCGATCGGAAGGTTCATGTCGCAAAGGCCGGGCAGGGTCGCGCGCAGAAGTGGCAGAAACAAGCGCTCCGTGGCCTTGCCCAGCCAGGCATCCTCCATCGGCGGCGGGCCCACCACCGTCGACGGATAGATGGCATCGCGCCGATGCGTCAGCGCGGTCAGATGGAAGACCGGGTAGGGTACGATCGGCGTGTAGTAGCCCGTGTGATCGCCGAACGGACCCTCGGGCTGCATGGGCTCTGCCGGATCCACGTAGCCCTCGAGCACGAAGTCGGCGCACGCAGGCACCTCGAGATCGACGGTCTGGCAGCGCGTAAGCTCGACCGGCTTTTTGCGCAGAAAGCCGGCCAGCAGGAGCTCGTCGACGCCGTCGGGCAGGGGCGCGGTGGCCGCATAGGCGAGCACCGGATCACCGCCCAGCACCACCGCCACGTCAACCCGCCGCGAAAGCTCCTGCGCGCGCTGATAATGTCGGCGCCCGGTCTTGTACAGCTGCCAGTGCATGCCGGTCTCGCGGGGGCCGTAGACCTGCATGCGATACATGCCCAGGTTGCGCACGCCGGTGTCGGGATCCTTGGTGATGACAACCGGCATGGTCAGAAAGGGCCCGCCGTCGCGGGGCCAGCAGGTCATGACCGGCAGCGCGCCGAGGTCGGGCGGATCCATCACCACTTCCTGACAGGGCGCGCGACCCGAGGACAGCCTGGGCGCCGCCTGCGCGACCCGGGCCAGCTTGGGCAGCATGCGCAGCTTGTCCATCCATCCCGACGGCGGCTGGGCGCGCACGAGCTCCTCGATCGCGCGCGCGTGCTCCTCCAGGTCCTGGCAGCCCAGCGCCCACGCCATGCGGCGCGCGCCCGCGTAGGCACCGATGAGAAGCGGAAACCGCGAGCCGCGCACCTTTTCGCACAGAAGCGCGGGCCCACCGCGACGCACGGTCTGCGCGGCCAGCTCGGCGATCTCGAGCCGCGGATCCAGCTCGCGACCAATGCGTAGTAGCTCCCCGGCCGCTTCCAGCCGCGCTACGAACTCGGCCAGCGACCGGTACGCCATCAGGCGCCTCGCTCGGCCGCGAACATGGCCAGATCGCAAAGCGCATCCCGGTATGGCGAGGGCTCGAGCCGCGTCAGCGCGCTCTGGGCAGCCCGGCCATGCGTGCAGGCGGCGCTGTGTGCGAGCAGCAGGCCGCCGGCCGCCCGCACCTCATCCAGGATGGCCGCCACCTCGTCCCCATCGTAGGGCGCGCGGCGGCGCAGAAGGGCCTGCAGCCGCTCGCGCAGCGGGGGCTGGATCTGGCAGGCCAGGAGCACCGGCAGGGTGAGCTTGCCCTCGCGCAGGTCCTGACCGCGCGTCTTGCCGGTCGCGCGCGGGTCGCCCGCGCAGTCGAGCACGTCGTCGGCGATCTGGAAGGCGCGCCCGACTTCGCGCCCGTAGGTGGCCAGCGCAGCCTCGAGCGCCGGATCGAGCAGGCCGCCGACCGTGCAGCACCAGCCGACCAGAGTCGCGGTCTTGCGGTCGATGATGCGGTAGTAGTCGTCGGGCACGAGGTCGACCTGGCCGGCGTTCATGAGCTGCGCCACTTCGCCCTCCGCCATCTCGGTGACCGCGCGCGCCAGCGACGCCACCGCGGTGATGCCGCCCGCCCGCCCCACCGTTTCCAGCGCTCGCGCCAGGCAGTAGTCGCCCACCAGCACCGCGATGCCGTTGCCGTGCACGATGCGTGCGGCTGGTCGCCCGCGCCGGACGTTGCCCTCGTCGACGACGTCGTCGTGGAGCAGCGTGGCGGTGTGGATGAGCTCGCCCACGCAGGCCAGCGCGACCGCAGCGTCGCCGTCGTAGAAGGCGGCCCGGGCGGCCAGAAGGGTCAAAAGCGGCCGCAGCCGCTTGCCGCCCGCGCCCAGCAGGTGATGTCCTACGCGCGGGATGGGTCCGACCGGGCTCGATAGCAGCTCGGCCAGAAGCTCTTCGACACGGCGCAGATCTGCGGCCACCAGGGCGGAGGCGGCCTCCATGGGCGGGAGAGCCGCGGCCGGGCGGGCGGCTCCGGGGACGGTGGCGCTTCGCAGCGCATGCTCCACGGCGCACCTCCTTTTCTACCGGTTCTGTATATTCAGTATTTTTTGAAAGTTCGCAACATGAAAAACATATGGTCACGCAAGCGGGCGCGAAGAGAGGTGAATCGGCCTACTCGGCCTTGAAAACGTCGAGATACTTGGCCACGTCGAAGCGCAGCTTGGACAGGAGCGTGTTCAAAATCGTCTGACCCAGCCGGAACAGCGTCTGCAGATGGTCGAGCCGTTCGATCGTGAACTCGATGGCGCGGCGCGCATCGCCCCGCGCGTCGGCGCGGGCCGCTTTGGCCAGCGCGATCGCGCGATCGATATTCTCGTTGGCTTGCGCAATCTCGCGCCGCTCGCGCTCGTTGAGCACACCCGAGATCATCTTCCAGAAATCGGTCTCGGCCTCGTAGAAGTCGCGCCGATCTCCCTTGACCCACACCTTGCGCACCACCCCCCAGCGCAAGAGCTGGTTCAGCGTCATCGACGCGTTGCCGGTCGAGATGTGGAGCCGATCGCAGATGTCCTGCAGGCCCATGGCTTCGGACGACAGGTAGAGCAGCCCGAACAGGCGGCCCATCGTGCGCGAGAAACCCCAGAACTCCGTGATCCGCCCCAACGTATCGATGGCCAGGTCCTGCGCGCGCAGCGCGTCGTCTGGGATCTCGACCATCGGCTTCACCCTACGGTATCCTCCCGCGCGATGCAAACCAGTGAGGTGCTGGTGCTGGGCATCGCGGGCGGCACCGGCTCGGGCAAGACGACGGTGGCCTTGAAGATCACGGCCGCGCTGCCGCCGGGTGCGGTGGCGTTGCTCGATCACGATGCCTACTACCGCGATCTGTCCCACCTGCCCCTTCAGGAGCGCGTGCGCATCAACTACGATCACCCCGACGCGCTCGAGAGCGAGCTTCTGGTCGAGCATCTGCGCGCGCTGCGGGCCGGGCAGGCGGTGGCCGTGCCGGCCTATGATTTCCGGGCGCATGTGCGCGAACGCGCCACGCGCCGGCTCGAGCCTGCACCGATCGTGATCGTGGAAGGCATCCTGGTGCTCGCGGATCCAAAGCTGCGGGAGCAGATGGACGTGAAGATCTTCGTCGACACCGACCCCGATATCCGCGTGTTCCGGCGCGTGCGCCGCGACATGGAGCAGCGCGGCCGCACGTTTTCGCAGGTGCGCGAGCAGTACTACCAGACCGTGCGCCCGATGCACCTACAATACGTCGAGCCGTCCAAGCGCTACGCCGATCTCATCATTCCCGAAGGCGGCGAGAACCGGGTCGCCATCGACCTGATCATCGGGCGCCTCCGGCACGCGCTCGCGGTCGGCGCGGGTGCCGGCGAAGGGGTCACCTGAACGCGGTCGGTTACCGCTTGACGATCCGGATCTCGTCGCGCCGGTTGTGGCGGTAGGCCCACTCGTCGTTACCGCGCACCGAAAATCGATCGAAGCCGAAGCTTACCGTGTCGATGCGCTCAGCGCTGACGCCCAGCGCGACCAGGAATCGCTTGGCCGCCTCGGCGCGCCGGAGGCCCAGGTTTAGGTTGTAGAGCATGGTGCCGCGCGTGTCGCAGTTGCCCTCGATGCGCACGCGCGCGTCGGGATCCGCTTTCACGCGCTCGGCCACGCGGGCCAGCACGAGCACGCCGTCCAGATTGAGCTCGGCCTGGTCGAAGTCGAAGTAGACCACGCCGCCGAGCTTCCCAGCGTCGGACGAGCGCGGTACGCGCACGTAGATGTCCGGTGCTTTCAGATGGGCTTCCGCCGCCGCGGCGGGCGCAGCCGCCTGCCCGTGCGAGCATCCGAGAGCGAGCGGCCAGCACACGAGGGCGGCCGCGAAGATGCGAAATCCAATCTTCATCGCGTCCTCCTTGTTCGGTCGTTTCGGTTATAAGCACCGACGGCCGCGCCAGCCAGCTCGCAAGTGGCTGATTTAGCGCAGCTTCAGAGGACCGGTCTGACCGATCACCAGAAAGGGCGCCCAGAAGTAGGGCGCAGGGTGCGTGCGCCGCACCTCGAGCGCGGCCGTGCGCATGGCCTGCGCGCGTCCCTGACCGCCCAGAAGGCCCCGGTAGTAGCCGATCATGAGATCGCGAGTCACCTGGTCGTCGAGGCGCCAGAGGCTGGTCACCACGGTCTGCGCGCCCGCAATGATGAGCGCGCGGCGCAGGCCGTAGACGCCCTGGCCCATCCGGATCTCCCCGCGCGCGCTGTCGCAGGCCGACAGCACGACCAGCTGCGTGCCCCACAGGTTCATGCCCGCCATCTCGAGCGCGGTCGCAAGCCCGTCGGGCCGATCGGCGTCGAGCTGAGCGTCGGCGGCGGGCGGCGCGAGGCGCGCATCCGCGAGCACCAGGGCCGAGCGCAGGAGCGGGCTTTTGGGGGCCGGCGCGGCCGGGTCGGGCGCCAAATTGAGGCCCCGGGTATGGGGCGCGGGCGCGGAGTCCTCGAGAAACAGGCCGTGCGTGGCCACGTGCAGGATCCCGGGCGCCTCCAGGCCCAGAAGCGCCGGCTCGGTGGCCGCGTGCCCGCGCAAAAGACGCGCGCGCGGAAGCAGCGCTCGGATGGCCTCGGCTTCCTGGCGCGTGCCCGGCAGCGGGGCCAGCCAGTCTGAAAGCGCGCGCTCCGCGGCGGGCGCGCCGGCGCCACCAAACGCCGGATCGGCCACAAGGACCGCGCTTGCGGCGCTCTTGGCCTGGTCGGCGCGCAGAAGATCGCGGCCCGAGGTCAGGTACGACACCGCGTATCGATCGATCAGGTACTGCTGGCCGTCGTGCAGGACATCGAGCGGAATCAGGTGCAGAACGCCGTCGGGTGAGACCAGAAGCGCACGCCGACCGGCCAGATGTCGAGCCAGCGGCGCGAGCAGGCGCCGCTCGAGCTCGCGCGCGGCCGGCATGGCATCGCCGTCCGGGCGCCGGAGCGCGGCGAGGAGCCGACTGACGCTCGGATCGAGCGCCCCGGCAGGCCCCAGGTCGGCCGCGCCCACGGTCCCATCATGCGCGAGCACGAGCCCGAGGTAATGCAGCTCGGCCCATTTGCGCGCTGCAAAATCGTAGCGCACGAAAGCCACCAGCTCGATGAGAGCGCCCTCGCCCGGCAGCTGGTCGGCCACGCGCGCCACCACGTCGTCAGGGCCGGGCAGCTGGCGCTGGGCGCGCAAGAGGGCCGAGCGCTGGGCCAGCTCCTGCTCGATGAACTCGGCGTCGCGCGCCAGCCGGTCGAGCGTGTCCCGGTAGCGCTCGGGCTCGAGCCGACCGGGGCCCGAAAGGGTCAGGCTGGCCAGCCGGCTGCGCAGCGTGCGCAGCTCGTCGAAGCGCGCGCGATCGGATGGCTTCAGGCCCTGCCGCACGGCGCGCGACAGATCGGCCGCCTGATCGATCGTACGGCCCTTGCGCAGGAGCGCGGTCGCGAGGGCCAGCCGGCGCAGCGCGCTGTCCGCCGGCCGCGCGGCCGCCAGCGAGAACAACATGTCGAACGTTTGCTGCTGGGCCTCGAAGAAGGCGGTCATGCGGGCCTCGGTCGAGACCAGGCGCACGCGCCCCGCGAGCTGCTCCGCGCTGGCCAGGGCGCGTCCGAGCAGCGCGGTTGCGCGCTCGATATGGCCCCGGTTCACCTCCGCGATCGCGAGCGGAGCCAGAAGATCGGACACCTGCGGATGATCGGCACCCAGGGTCCGCTCGAGGATGGCGAGCGCGCGCTCGGCCGGCGGCACCGCGCGCTCGGCCAGGCCCTGTTCGACGTACATGGTGGCCAGGTTTCCGAGCGGTCCCACCAGCGACGGGTGATCCTTGCCCGCGGCCGCCTCCCGGATCGCGATCGCACGCAGGAACAGCGGCTCCGCGCGCGCGAAGTCGTGCTTGTAGGTGTACACGCCGGCCAGGTTGGTCAGCGTCTGCGCAACCTCGGGATGGCGCGGCCCCAGCGCCTGCTCCCGAATCGTGAGCGCCCGTTCGAGCAGGGGCAGGGCCCGATCGTAGGCGTTCTGGCGCTCGTACAGCGCCGCCAGATTGTTGAGCGACATCGCCACGTCGGGATGGCTCGGTCCCAGCAGGCGCTCGCGGGTCTTGAGCGCCCGCTCGTAGAGCGGCTGTGCGCGATCGAGCGCGCCCATGGCGTCATACAGATTGGCCAGGTTGTTGACGACCGACATCACCTCGGGATGGTCGGGCCCGCGCGCCGCCTCCAGGATCTCGAGCGCACGCTTCTGGAGCGGCTCCGCGCGCTCGTAAGCGCCGCGCATCTTCTCGACCAGGGCCAGGTTGTGGAGGGTATGCGCCACCTCGGCGTGAAGCGGGCCCAGCGCCTGCTCGCGGATCGCGAGCGCCTGCTTGAGCAGAGGCTCGGCCCGGTCGGGCGCCCCCTCGAGCAGGTACAGCGCGCCCAGGTTGTGCAGCGAATCGGCCACGTCGGCGTGGCGCGGGCCCAGAGCGGCCTGCCGAATTGCCAGGGCCCGCCGGTGCAGCGCCTCGGCGCGGTCGAGCTGCCCGCGTTTCTGGCAGATCAGGGCCAGCTTGGTGGCCGCCTGCGCGACCTCGGGGCTCTTCGGTCCCAGCGCTTGCTCTCGGATCGCGAGCACGCGTTCGCCCAGCGCCTCGGCCTCCGCGTACTGGCCGGCTGCGTAGAGCTGGTTCATCTGCTCGACCATCTGCGCGGCCGCAGCCAGCTCGGCGCCCTCCTTGTGCTGGAGCAGGAACAACAGCGCGAGCGCTCGCGCCATCATTGCAGTCGCCCCAACGGCACGACCTGGTTGGCCAGCTGCCCGCACGCGGCCGCGATGTCGTCGCCGCGCGGCCGCCTGACAAAGGCCGAGAGCCCGCCCGCCTGCAGCTTGTCCTGGAAGGCCAGGATGCGCTCGGGCGCGGGGCGCGCAAAGGGCGCGCCCGGGTGCGGATTCCACGGGATCAGGTTGACCTTGGCCGGGATGCCGCGCAGGAGCTTGGGCAGCCGGACCGCGTCGGCGTCGGTGTCATTCTGTCCGGCCAGAAGGACGTATTCGAAGGTGACGCGGCGCCGCCGTTCGAGCGGGTAACGCCTGACCGCGCCCAGGAGCGCGGCCAGGTTCCACTTGCGGTTGATGGGCATCAACTGGTCGCGCAGCGCGTCGGTGGTTGCATTGAGCGAGATGGCGAGACCCACGCGCAGGTCGGCCTGTCCGAGCCGCTCGATGCCCGGCACCAGGCCGGCGGTCGAGACCGTGATGCGGCGATGCGAGAAGGCCGCGCCCAGCTCGTGCGTGAGCATCTCGAGCGCACATAAGACATTCTTGAGATTGTGCAGCGGCTCGCCCATGCCCATGAAGACCAGGTTCGAGATGCGGCTGCCGTCCTTTTGCGCCAGCTCGCGCGCTCGATACACCTGGTCGACGATCTCACCGGGCGAGAGCTGGCGTCCAAACCCCAGCTTGGCGGTGGCGCAGAACGTGCAATCAAGCGCGCACCCGACCTGCGACGACACACAGAGCGTCAGCTTGTCGGGCTCTGGGATGAGAACGCTCTCGATCAGCCGGCCATCGTGTGTGCGCAGCCTGAGCTTGCGCGTGCCGTCGGCCGAGCGCTGCAAGAGATCGATCGCGAGCGGCGCCAGGCTGAGCCCGGAGGCGGCCAGGCGCGCGCGCAGCCGGGCCGGAAGGTCGGTCATCTCGTCCCAGGAGGTGGCGCCACGGGCATGGATCCAGCGGAAGAGCTGGTCGGCCCGAAAGCGCGGCTCGCCCGTCTCTTCGACCAGCCGCTCGAGCTCCGAGTGCCGCAGATCACGCACGTTCATCGGCACCGGCAGTGTGCCAAATTCGGTGCGCGGTGCAAGCGGTGCCGGGATCAGCCGGAGAGCTCGCTGCCCGGGAAGAAGAAGCCGATTTCGAAGCGGGCGGTGTCGGGGCCGTCGCTGCCGTGGACCGCGTTGCGCTCGATGTCGGTGCCAAAGCGGGCGCGGATGGTGCCGGGCGCAGCCTTCTTGGAGTCGGTTGCGCCCATCAGCTCGCGGTTGCGCGCGATGGCATCGTCGCCCTCGAGCACCATCACCAGGATCGGCCCCTGGGTCATGAAATCGACCAGCGAGCGGAAGAACGGCCGCTCGCGATGCACCGCGTAGAAACCTTCGGCCTGCGCGCGGCTGAGGCGCAGCATCCGCATGGCCACCGGACGCAACCCGCCCTTCTGCAGATGATCGATGATGGCGCCGGTGTGACCGGCTGCGACCGCATCAGGTTTGACGATCGACAGAGTGCGCTCCATGCGACTCCTTACAGCCGGCCGGCCAGCGTTTTGCCCATCTCGGCTGGCGTCTCCGCAACCGCGATCCCGCACTCGCGCAGGGCTGCGATCTTGTCCGAGGCCTTGCCGCTGCCGCCCGCGATGATGGCGCCCGCGTGGCCCATCCGTTTGCCCGGCGGCGCAGTTTGACCGGCGATGAAGGCGGCGACCGGCTTCTGCTTCATGTGCTCGCGGATCCAGCGCGCCGCCTCCTCCTCGCTCGAGCCGCCGATCTCACCAATCAGCATGACCGCCCGCGTGCCCGGATCCGCGGCCAACCGCTGCAGGCAGTCGATGAAATCCAGACCCTTGACCGGATCGCCGCCGATCCCGATCGCGGTCGACTGGCCCAGCCCCAAGCGGGTGAGCTGATCGACCGCCTCGTAGGTCAGGGTGCCCGAGCGCGAGACCACGCCCACCTGGCCCGGCTTGTGGATGTAGCCGGGCATGATGCCGACCTTGCACTCGCCCGGTGTGATCACGCCCGGACAGTTGGGCCCGATAAGGGTCGCCGAGCGTCCCTCCAGAAAGCGCTTGACGCGCACCATGTCGAGGGTGGGGATGCCCTCGGTGATGCACACGATCACCTCGATCCCGGCCGCCGCCGCCTCGCAGATGGCGTCGGCCGCGCCCGGTGGCGGTACGTAGATGACGCTGGCGTTGGCACCCCCTGCGCACACCGCCTCCGAGACCGTGTTCCAGACCGGGAAGCCCTCGTGCACGGTGCCGCCCTTGCCGGGCGTCACGCCGCCCACGACGTTGGTGCCGTACTCGCGCATCTGCTTGGCATGGAAGGTTCCGGCTGCGCCGGTCAGGCCCTGCACCACGAGCCGGGTTTTCTTGCCCACCAGGACGCTCATGACCGCCTCACCAGCTCGACGATCTTCTTGGCGCCGTCGGCCATGTCGAGGGCGGGCGTGAGCGCAAGGCCGCTCTCGGCCAGGATCTTGCGGCCCAGCTCGACGTTGGTGCCCTCGAGCCGCACCACCAGCGGCACGCGCAGCCCGACCAGCCCCACCGCGTCGATGACCCCGTGCGCGATGGTGTCGCACTTCATGATCCCGCCGAAGATGTTGATGAAGATGCCGCGCACGTGCGGATCGGCCGTGATGATCTGGAAGGCCGCCGTGACCCTTTCGGTGGTGGCGCCGCCGCCCACGTCAAGGAAATTGGCCGGCATGCCGCCGTAGTGCTTGATGATGTCCATGGTCGCCATGGCGAGGCCGGCGCCGTTTACCATGCAGCCGATGTTGCCGTCGAGCTTGATGTACGAAAGGTCGAACTTTTTGGCCTCGATCTCGGCGTGATCCTCCTCGTCGAGGTCGCGCAGCTCCAGAAGGTCGCGGTGCCGAAACAGCCCGTTGTCGTCGAAGTTGATCTTGGCGTCGAGCGCGAGCACGTCGCCCTGCTTGGTCACGATGAGCGGATTGATCTCGGCCAGCGAGCAGTCGAGATCGTGGAATGCGCGCGCGAGCGCACCCAGAAGCGCCACCGCGTTCTTGACCTCGTTGCCCGCAAGGCCCAGGCCATAGGCCAGATTGCGCGCCTGCCAGGCGCCCAGGCCGGTCACCGGATCGATCGATTCGCGCAGAATTTTTTCGGGGCTCCGGCGCGCGACCTCTTCGATCTCGACCCCGCCCTCGGCCGACGCCATCACGGTCACGCGGCCGAGGGTGCGGTCGAGCGTGATGCCCAGGTACAGCTCGCGCGCAATGTCGAGGCCCTGCTCCACAAGCAGGCGCTTGACCTCCGTGCCCTCGGGCCCGGTCTGCGGGGTAACGAGGCGTGTGCCCAGGAGGGCCTGCGCGGTTTCGCCCGCCGCCTGCGCGCCCCGCACCACCTTGACCCCGCCCGCCTTGCCGCGGCCGCCCGCGTGGATCTGCGCCTTGACCACCACGGTCTCGCTTCCGGTCTCGCCCTGGAGCCAGCGCGCCACTTCCTCCGCCTCGCGCGGTGAGAAGGCAGGCTTGCCCTTGGGCACCGCGACGCCATAGCGGCGCAGGATCTCCTTGCCCTGATACTCGTGAATCTTCACGGCGGCGAATGCTAGCAGCCGCCCGCGGGCTGAACAAGGCCCAAATCAGCCGTCAGACTGCGGGCGCGGGCACGGAGGCGGGCGCGCCCCGCGCCGCCTCCACGATGGCCGACACCGCGTCGGGATGCAGGCCGGTCAGCGTGATCAGGCGGTCATCGACCTTCTTGGCGCGCAGCAAGCGCGGCCGCACCACCAGGATATTGATGAAGACCGCCGCCATCACACCCGCGAACAGCCCGGCCGCCATCAGCCAGGGCTCCTTCAAGCCGGCTCCCAACACAATGCCCCCAACGATGAGCGCGATCAGGCCCAGCACGCTCAGCCCCGCCCAGATCTGGCCGTTGCGCCAGCGCGCGTTGCAAAGCCTGCACAGCGGCAGCGCGAGCGCGCCCCGCTTGCGCACGATGAGCGCAACGATGATGAGCACGAGAAGGTTGACGAAGATCAAGATATAGACCCAGGGCGGAGTCCAGATGAAGGTCTTGGCGCGCCGTGTGAGGTCGTCCCTGCGCGCGCACTTGACGCAGATCGGCGGCAGCGGCGCGTTCTTCTCGACCACAAGGTCGGCGCCCAGGCGCTGGGCCAGAAACCCGCCTGCACGCCCGGCGCTGGGCGGCGCCTCGACATCGGTCTGCGGGGGCGCGTAGGGATTGAGCGGGTCGGGCTCGGTCACAGTCGCCTGGCCGCGTCCAGCGTCTCGCGCACGTGGGCTGCGCTCTTTTCGAGCGCGGCCCTTTCATTGGCATCGAGCTCGATCACGACCACCCGCTCGAGCCCGCGGCCCCCGATGATGACCGGCACGCCCAGGTACAGGTCCGAAAACCCGTACTCGCCCTCCAGGTAGGCGGCCGCCGGCAGCAGGCGCTTGTCGTCATGGAGGTAAGCCTCGGCCATCATGATGGCGGCCGCAGCCGGGGCATAGTAGGCGCTCGTGCCCATGAGCTCCACGATCTCGCCGCCGCCCTTGCGCGTGCGCTCGACGATCGCGTTCAGTTTCTCGGCTGGGATGAGCTGCCTGACCGGCACACCGTTGACCGTGCAGTACGAGGTCACCGGCACCATGGTGTCGCCATGCCCGCCCAAAACCATCGCGCGCACGTCCTTGACGCTCGCGCCCAGCTCGCGCGCCAGGAACAGCTGGAAGCGGGCGCTGTCGAGCACGCCCGCCATCCCAACCACGCGCTCGCGCGGAAAGCCGGTCACCTTTCGGAGCTCGTAGACCATCGCATCGAGCGGGTTGGAGATCACGATCACGAACGCGTTCGGGCACTTGGCGCGCACCTGATCGGCCACGTTGCGGATGATCTTGAGATTGATGCCGAGCAGGTCGTCGCGCGACATGCCGGGCTTGCGGGGCACGCCCGCGGTCACGATGACCACGTCGGCGCCGGCGCAATCGTCCCAGCTTGCGCTGCCGACAATGGAGGCGTCCCAACCGGAAGCGGCCCCCTCCTGCTCGAGATCGAGCGCTTTGCCCTTGGCCAGCTTCTCCTTCTCGGGGATGTCGAACAGGACGATGTCGCCCAGCTCGTGACGCGCGGCGACCGCAGCCAGCTCGCCGCCGATGTTGCCAGCGCCGATGAGAGCAATCTTGTGACGACGAGCCATGTTAGCCTCCCAGATTCTCGATGACGAGCGATCCGAACTCGGAGCACTTGACCTCGCGCGCCCCCTCCATCAGCCGCGCGAAATCGTAGGTCACGGTTTTTTGCGCAATCGTACGCTCGAGGCCGCGCGTGATCGCATCCGCAGCCTCCTGCCAGCCCAGATGCTCGAGCATCATCGTGCCCGACAGGATGACCGAGCCCGGGTTGACCTTGTCCTGGCCGGCATACTTGGGCGCAGTGCCATGGGTGGCCTCGAACACGGCATGGCCGCTCTGGTAATTGATGTTGCCGCCGGGCGCGATGCCGATGCCGCCCACCTGGGCGGCCAGCGCGTCCGAAAGATAGTCGCCGTTCAGGTTGGACGTGGCGATGACGTCAAAATCCTCGGGCCGGGTCAGGATCTGCTGCAGCGTGATGTCGGCAATGTTGTCTTTAACCAGGAGCTGGCCCGGGGGCGGCCGGCCCTGGCAGTCGTCCCAGCACACGGCGCGCCCAGAATACTCGCGACGCACAAGCGCATAGCCCCAGTCGCGGAAGGCGCCCTCGGTGAACTTCATGATGTTGCCCTTGTGGACCAGGGTCAGGCTGCGCCGCTTGTGCGCCAGCGCGTACTCGATCGCGGCGCGGATCAGACGCTCCGAGCCCTCGCGCGAAAGCGGCTTGATTCCGATGCCGGAGGTGTTTGGAAACCGGATCTTCTTGACCCCCATCTGGCTCTCGAGGAACGCGATGACCTTGCGCGCCTCCTCGGTCTCGGCGGCCCACTCGATGCCGGCATAGATGTCTTCCGTGTTCTCGCGGAAGATCACCATGTCGACCTTCTCGGGCGCTTTGACCGGCGAGGGCACGCCGGCAAAATAGCGCACCGGGCGCAGGCAGACGTAGAGATCGAGCGTCTGGCGCAGCGCAACGTTGAGCGATCGGATGCCGCCGCCCACCGGGGTGGTCAGCGGCCCCTTGATCCCGACCCGGTAGCGCTTGAAATCCTCGACGGTCTGGTCGGGCAGCCAGGTGTCCAGCCGATCTTTTGCCTTCTGGCCGGCCAGGACCTCTTGCCACACGATGCGCCGGTCGCCGCCGTAGGCCTTGCTCACCGCCGCATCGAACACCCGTACGGCGGCGCGCCAGATGTCGGGACCGGTGCCGTCGCCCTCGATGAAGGGCAGGATGGGGTCGGGCGGAACGCTGAGCTTGCCGTCCTGCCACGCGATCGGGCGACCTTGCGCCATGGGCGCGGATTCTTACCGGTTCCGTCGAGTTTTGCAAGATGCTCGACGAACTGGTGGAAGACTGTGGTCAAACGCACGTATCATGGCCGCGGAGGGCAAAAATGAAACGCATCGTCTGGGCAGGGCTCGCACTGGGGATGGCCGCGTGTGTGCACCGCGGCGCCGGCCAGCCAACCGCAGAATCCCGGGACCCGAATGCACCCTA
The DNA here is from genome assembly GCA_035258845.1 of Polyangia bacterium. Classification (GTDB taxonomy): domain Bacteria; phylum Myxococcota_A; class Polyangia; order JAHFDS01; family DATFWX01; genus DATFWX01. The sequence goes on from DATFWX010000107.1 coordinate 39,344, forward strand.
CGTGGTCCGGGGCTCCGAAGATTTTTCAATCAAGATGACGGCCCGACAGGCCGACGGTCTATACCGGCCCGAGCTGCGGGTTGCGCTCGAGGTCAAGAACACGGGCGACTACCCGGTCTGGCTGCGGGTCGAGAAAGACGGCTACACGCTGGGCCAGACTGCGGTCAAGGCTGGCGTGGCGACGCTGGCCGACACCGCGGTGCTGCTCGAAGGGCAGCTCGGCGAAGGCTGGTACAAGGTTTACGTCGAGGAGATCGTCGACGGCCAGCGCTATCCGATCAAGTGGTATTCGCTCCCGGTCGTGCAGACCGAGTCGACGGGCGGCCGCATCCTGGCCATCCATGCCTCGTACCACCGCAAGCACGCCGACCTGCATGACGGCACGCTGCGCTTCATCGTGACCACGCCGCTCGAGCAGCCCTACACGCAGCTCGCCACCGAGTGGGTATACGAGGGGCGTCTGGTGGGCGAGGTGGCGCGGCGCTGGGAGATGCCTTCGCTCTGGATCCTGCAGCCGCTCCAGTTCCCGGTCCGGGTGCAGCTCAAGGCGCCCTACCAGCTCACCGACGGCAACTGGGACGTCGTGGTGTTCCGCGACGGGAACTACGAGATGCACTGCCCTTTTGTGGTGCGGGGCGGGCAGTATCCGGGACGGCTCGACTGCAAGCAGGACGAGATCCCGATTATCGCGGCGGCGCGCACGAAGGCGCTCGCACACGAGGCCGTGCCGCCCGATTCCGAGCGCGCCATGCAGGTGCGCGCGCTCACGCGCTCGCCCGAGGTGCGGCGGGCGCTGGCCCGGGACGACCAGCGCGAGCGCTATCTGGAGCTGGTCAAGAAGTACGGGGGCGCGCAGGCCTCCACCCCGTCCGCGCCCTGAGCCGAACCCAGGTCCTGGTGTCGGCCTCGCGGCAGGGCATCGGTACCCTAGTCGAGTGACGGCGTGGCCAGAGAAGTCGCCACCCCGGGGAAAGTCTCTGGTTCAGCGCCTCCAACTGCCCGGAAAAGCTAGCGTTCTCCTTGGCACGGTCTCTGCTTTAGGGCCGGTCATGCTGCCGCCGCGACGTCTGATCGCGTGCCTGGGCGCGGTTTCGATCCTCGCGCCAGCGCTTCCCCCAGCGGCGCGTGCGGGCGCGCGCGCGCCGGCGAACCGGGCTGCGGAGCGGCCGACCGGGAGCGTCATCGGCGGTGGGCCACGTGCCAACCCACGCACAAAGCAGACCACTCCAGCGACAGCGGCCTTGCTGACCCAGGCCGGCTCCGAGCGCCCAGCAGTCCACGCGGCCGCGCCCGAGACTGCCGAGATCGAGCGAGCACGGCCTCGCTCGAGGCCCGTGCGCTCGTCCCAGAATGTGCGCAGGCGAGCCCTCCGCAAGCCGGCTCCGGGACCCACCCCCGAGCCGATGGCGGAGGCCCAGCACTTGCGAGCCGATCCAGCCGACCCGAACAAGGCTCGCTTCGGCGAGCGCGTGACCGATCGGGTGGCGGCGTTCGCTGGCAGCTGGGGCTTCGTCGGTGCATCCATCGGCGCGATGGTGCTCTCGGTCCTGGCCAATACCGTTGGCGGAATGCATTACGACCCGTATCCGTTCATCGCCCTCAACTTGGCAATTTCGGTCGGAACGTTTGTGCTCGGATCGGTCATCATGATGAGCCAAAATCGACAGGCTGAACAAGATCGCGCGCGCAGCCAAGCCGATTACGACATCAACGTCAAGGCAGAAACCGAGATTCGGGCGCTCCACGAAAAGCTCGACCACATGCAAGCGCAGCTGTCCCGGCGCGCCGCCAAGCACAAGCACTCGCGAACCCGTTAAAACCGGCGTTGCACGCGCCGGCCCTTCCTGGTATGCAAGCAGAATGCATAAGGTAGTTGCCGGTTTCGCAATTCTTGCGCTGTTCGCGGCGGCGCCCGCGCATGCTCAGAAGGCCACATTCGAGGACCTGTCGGCCGACGCCCAGAAGGTCAGCGATCTGGGCGAGATCGCGCATCCGTTCGTCGACCGCTGCGACGAGGGCGACGACGAGTCGCGTCGCCAGTGCGACGGCGTGCGTACGTTCTTGCAGCACCACCTGCGCAGCCAGCGCATGATGGCCGAGGTCGAGGGCGCGGTCGACGTCCGGCCCTTCGAGCTGCGTGGCCGCGCCATTCCAGTGGTGCTGCGCGGCTGCGTGACCTGCAAGGCGGGTGGGCTCGAGGTGGCGGGCCGAAAAGTGTGGATCGGGGTGGGGCCCAAGGCCGAGGTGGCCAAGCGCACCGTGTCTCTGGGGCCGGAGAAGGTCAAAGAGTGGCAAGCCCAGGTGGCACCGCATCTGCGCGCCCAGCTCATCTTCGGTCTGAACGCGAAGCCGGTCGGCGGTTTCGGCAAAGACGTGCACACGCTGGGCGTCGAGGTGTTGGGCTGGCGGGTCTACAACCGCTGCACGGGCGAGGTGCTATGGAGCGAGCCCTCCTCGCGCGACCAGGGCCCGCTCTTGAAAGACGACAGCTGCCCGCGGCCCGAGGAGCCCAAGGCGGTGCCCGTGGTCAAGGCCGCACCCGACACGCGTCCAGCCCGGCTGGGCCGCTACGAAATCGAGCAGGCCCTGGCGTCAGCCAAGCCCAAGGTCAAAGCCTGCTACGATCAATATGAGGTGGCCGGCCGCGCGGACGTCATTCTGGACATCCAGGGCGACGGAATGCTCAAGGCCGCCCACGTGAAGGGCACCTTCGAGGGCACCCCGACCGCCAAGTGCGTGCTGCAGGCGCTCGACGGGGTCAAGTTCCCATCCTTCAAGTCCGCGCTGCAGACAGTCGAGTACCCGTTCTATCTACGCTAGCTCGGGCGGGCGGGTAGGTGGCCAGCTGTCCCCACGCTGGCCGGCTGGCCCGGTAGCCACGGCTATTGGTCCGGCCACTGAGCCAGTAACTTAAGTGCCCGAAAAAGCATTCACTGCCCCTTGTCGGATTGACACCTACAAGTGGCACGACGTCTGCATGACGCCGTGCGCCAAACCTCTGCAACCTGACCGAGGAGGAAGACGAATGCTCAAAAAGCCTTTCGCTTACGGGATCAGCCTGTGGCTCGCGCTCGGCCTCGCCGCTTGCTCCGATGACGCGCCCAGGCCGGGTGGGACTCCGCCGCCCAATCCCAACGACGGCCAGCTCTACCTGACCATCATCGGCGATCGCGACATCTCGCTGCAGGAAAGCGAGAGCTGGCGCCTGGCCGTCAAGTATCACGACGCGCAGGGCCACGCGGTGGCGGGCCAGGTTGCGTTCGCGCTCACCGGCACCACCGCGGGTGCGCAGCTCGACGCCATCAACGTGTCGACCGACGCGCTGGGCATCGCGCACGTGACCGTCACGGCCGGTACGCAGGCCATGTTTGGCGTCACGGCCAGCGCACCCAAGGCCAACGGCGTCGACTGGCGGCTGCAGGTGCAGAAGAACAACCAGATCCCGCCGCTGCGCTACGCTGGCACCTATCACCTGGAAAGCACGCTCGATGTGGGCGGAGGCTTTCCGGGTGGCCTGGGCATGACATTCCGGACCATCGACGATTTGACCGATGATCCGTACGATCCGGCCACCTGGCTCATTGACTACGCGCTCGCGCAGCTCAATAGCCCGACCATCACGTCCATTGTCAACGCGTTCCGGCCCGGCCTGGACAGCGACCTTTACAACCAGATCACGACCGCGGCGCCCGATCTGGTAGCGAATCTGCGCCGGATCGGTCAGGACGTGACCGCAGTGGCGCGGCATTTCGGCACCGGCAGCGATCTCGTGGTCGAGGCGCACACCAACCCAATCGACGGCACCGTGACGGTGGTCGAGAAGCACACGCTCAAGTCGGTCATCTTCACCCTCGAGGGCACGCGCCACGAGCTCTCGTTCGTTAGCCTCCGGATGCCCGAGCCGCTGGCCATGAACATCCCGGGCGACGTGCAGATGCAGACCACGCTCCTCATCGGCCGCCATCAGTTTCAGGTGTCGTACGGGCGGCTCATTCTGATCGCGCTCGACCAGCTCATCATTCCGCTGCTCGACCCGGCCGCGAGCTCGATGTCGCAGTTCCTGACCGATCAGATCAACTGCGTCCAGGTCGGGGCCAGCATCGCCAATGCGGTCGGCGTGGGCACCCCCGCCATGTGGGCCTCGGCCTGCCAGAATGCGATCACGGCGGTCTCCAATGCGATCGAGAGCGAGATCCTGCGCATCGACACCACCGGTGCCCAGCTCGATTGGCAGGGCACCGCCACCCTGGTCGACCACGACTCGGACCGGGTGGTGGAGGCGCTCGATCCGGGCCGCTGGACCGGCACGTTCCTGATCGCCGGGCAGACCTCGACCTTGGGCTTGAGCGCCTCGAACGCCTTCCACGGCACGCGCACTAGCCCGTAGCCATCCGCCGCGCCCGGCGCCACGCGACCACCACGAGCGCCAGCGCCGCGGCCACATTCAGCCAGCACCAGAGGGTGCCCAGCCGACCGTACAGGCCGGTTGGCTCGCGCAGCGCCACCTCATCGAGGAGCGTAGTGGGCGGCGGATCAGGCGTCTCGATGGGGTCGATGGACGGTCCCTTCTGATACACCCGTCCGGTGGCATCGATAAAAGCGCTCACGCCGGTGTTGACCGCACGCACCATGTCGATCCGATGCTCGACCGCGCGGTACACCGACAGCGCCAGGTGCTCGTAGGGCTCGCTGGTGCGGCCGAACCAGGCGTCGTTGGTGATGTTTACGAAGAGCTGGGGTCGCAAGGCAGCCAGGCGCTGGCCGAACTCCGGAATGATGTCCTCATAACAGATCATCGGGGCCACTCGGTGCCCGGCCACCTCGAATGTGGTGACGTCGTGGCCGCGCGCCAGGTTGGAGGCTTCTGGGAAAATCTTCTTGAACCACGGGATCGACTCGTAGAGAGGGATGTACTCGCCGAACAGCATCAGGTAGTTCTTGTCGAAGCGGCCCGTGATGCGGCCGTCGGGCTCGAGCATGAGCGCGCTGTTGTAGGGGTAGGGTGAGTCGCGGCGGTCGTAGGTGAGGGCGCCG
>DATFWX010000108.1:0-48404 GCA_035258845.1 Polyangia bacterium
CGACTTCTCGATCGGGCTCGCGCCCGGCTCCGTGCAGGTGCAGCAGGGCCAGTCCGCCACCGTATCCGTGAACCTGACCCTGATGGGCGGCTTCGCGCAGCCCGTCACCATCACGGCCACCGGCCTGCCCACGGGCGTAACCGCCGATCCGCTCATGATCGCGGCCGGCATGACCACCGGCCAGCTCACCCTGCACGCGGCCGCGACTGCGGCCCAGGGCGGCCCGACCATGGTGACCGTGACCGGCAGCGCAGGCTCTCTCAGCCACAACGCTCAGCTGGGTGTCCTCGTGTCCGGTGCACCGGGCTCGCTTGACCTGTCGTTCGGCACCGGCGGCAAGTTCACCACCCAGGTCGGCGGCTCCAGCCGATCGCTCGGCGTGGCTGTCCAGAGCGACGGCAAGATCCTGGTCTCGGGCGACGCCGTGGGCAGCACGCAACTGCTGGTCCTGCGGCTCAACCCCGACGGCACCCTCGACTCCGGCTTTGGCACCGGCGGCCACACCACCACCGCCATCGGCACCGCTGCCTACGGCATCGCGGTCCTGGCCGCGCCCAATGGCAAGATCCTGGTCGCCGGCGGTACCACGTCGAACAGCATGACCTATGACGCCGTGGTCGCGCGCTATTCGGCTTCGGGCGCGCTCGATACCACGTTCGGCAACATGGGCACGGTCGTCACGGACCTCGGCGCCACCTACGACGAGGTCCACCACCTGTTCGTCCAGCCCGACGGCAAGCTGCTCGCCGGATGCCTGTATTTCGACTCGGCGGGCGCGCAGGCAGCCGTGATCGTCCGTTACGACGTAAACGGGGCTCTCGACGCGAGCTTCGCAACCGGCGGCAAGCTGACCGTGACCGGCTTCGGGTACGGGGGCCTGGTCTTGCAGTCGGATGGCAAGATCCTGCTCGGGGGCGGCGACACCGCCGGCTTCGGCGTGTATCGCTACGCCCCCACCGGCACGCTCGACAGCACATTCGGCTCGGGTGGACGGGCGAGCGTCATGCTCTCGGCCACTGACTACGGCGCCGGGTTGGACCAGCTGCCCGACGGCCGCATCGTGCAGACCGGCAACAGCGTTTGCGGGAGTATGCGCTGCCTATCGGCGGCGCGCCTATCGAACATGGGCGCGCTCGACGGCAGCTTTGGCTCGGGCGGCAAGACCCTCACGAGCATTCCGATCCAGCTGGTTCGCAACCAGGCTCTGCAGGCTGATGGCAAGATCTTGGCGACGTTCCGCCAAGGCTCGGGCACCTCGCAGGCGCTGGCGGTGGCGCGCCTCACCGCCAACGGCGGGGTCGATACCGCCTTCGGCGGCGCCACCGGCACGCCGGGCGTGACTGCGGTGACCTTTGGCGGCACGCCGAGCGATGCCGAGGACGTGGCCGTGCAGGCCGACGGCCGCATCCTGGTGGTGGGCGTGAGCGGCGCGGTCGGCGCGACGACCGTCGCGGTCGCGCGCCTGTGGCCCTGAGGCGGCGAGCGGAATCCCCGACTTTCTGATACCAATCCAGCCCTTGGCCACCCCCATCTGACCTCCACGGGGCCCCCCCGCTGGCGGGCGTGGCCCACCCCACTCTTTGCTTGCACATGGCCCCGCGCGCGCTATAAGGTACGGCCGAGCGCACAATCTGCGCTGTTCGCCCCCAGAGGGAGGTGCTCGATGAAGCGCCGTACCTTCTTCAAGGTCATCGCCTCGGCAGTTGGTGGCGCGAGCGTGCTGGGCTTCGACCTGCGCCGCGCGCGCGCCGAAATGCGCGAGCTCAAGATCTCGCGCACCACCGAAACCCGCAGCATCTGCCCCTACTGCGCGGTCTCGTGTGGCGTCATCATTCACACGCTCGGGGACAAGGCCAAAAACGTGAAACCCGCCGTGGTCCACGTCGAAGGCGATCCGGATCATCCGATCAGCCGCGGCAGCCTGTGCCCGAAAGGCGCGACCTTAAAGAACGACATCACGCATCAAGACCGGCTCCACTCGCCCAAAGTCAGGCGGCCGGGCTCCTCGGTCTGGGAGGACATCTCCTGGGACGAGGCGATCGCGGCCATCGCCCGGCACGTCAAGACCACGCGCGATCGGACGTTCGTGGCCAAGAACGCCAAGGGTCAGGTCGTCAACCGCGCGCCCGGCATGGCCTGGATTGGCGGCTGCACCGATACCAACGAGTTCAACTTTCTGCAATGGAAGGCGCTCACGGCGTGGGGGGTGCCGTACCGCGACACCCAGGCACGGGTTTGACACGGTCCCACGGTGGCCAGTCTGGCCGCCACGTTCGGACGCGGAGCGATGACCAATGGCTGGGTCGACATCAAGAATGCCGACGTCATCCTGGCCATGGGCGGCAATCCGGCCGAGAACCACCCGGTCGGCTTCAAATGGTTCATGGAGGCGCGGCGCGGCCGCAACGCCAAGCTGGTGGCGGTCGATCCCCGGTTCACGCGCACGGCCGCGGTCGCCGATCTGTACGCGCCCATCCGGCCGGGAACCGACATCGCGTTTCTGCTCGGCCTCATTCGCTATGCCATCGACCGGAAGCGATACCACGAGGACTACGTCAAGCTGCACACCAACGCGCCCTATGTCGTGAACGAGAAGTTCGGATTCGACGAGGGCCTGTTCGCGGGCTTCGATCCCGCCAAAGCCGAGTATGCGAAAGAGGCCTGGGCCTACCAGGCCGACGCGAAGACCGGTACCTACGAGACCGACCCCACGCTTGAGCATCCGCGCTGCGTGTTCCAGCTTCTCAAGCGCCACGTCGATCGCTACACGCCCGAGATGGTCGAAAAGATCTGCGGCACCCCCCAGGATGCCTTTCTCAAGGTGTGCGACCTCGTGACCTCGACCTATCCGGCCGAGCGCGCGGGCACCATCACCTATGCGCTCGGTTGGACGCAGCACTCGACCGGCGTGCAGATGATTCGCGCGGCCGCCATGCTGCAGCTCCTGCTCGGCAACGTCGGCCGACCCGGCGGCGGCGTCAACGCCTTCCGCGGACATTCAAACATCCAGGGCGCCACCGATACCGCGGGCACCTTCGAGATCCTGCCGGGCTACCTCAAGACTCCGACCGGACCGCTGCAGACGCTCGCGCAGTACTACGAAAATGCGGTTCCGACCACGCTCGGAAAGAAGGCGTGGCCGAGCATGAACTACTGGACCAACTATCCCAAGTTCATGGTGTCGTTGCTCAAGGCCGAGTGGGGCAAAGCGGCGCAAAAGGACAACGACTTCGCTTATGCGTGGCTGCCCAAGGTCGATGGCAACTATTCGTGGATGTACATCTTCGACGACATGTATCGCCAAAGCGCGATGCGAGCGGGCGGCAAGGAGCCGGGGCCCGAGGGCTTTTTGACCTTTGGCATGAATCCGGTCGGGCTGGGCCCGAACTCGAAGAAGATGGTGGCCGCGCTGGCCAAGCTCAAGTGGCTGGTGGTGGTCGAGAACGTCGAGACCGAGACCGCGATTTTCTGGAAGGCGCCGCCGGAATATGAGGGGCCGCCCGCGTCTGCCATTCAAACCGAGGTCTTCCTGTTGCCGGCGGCCTCATTTGCCGAGAAGGACGGCACCTTCACCAACTCGGCCCGCTGGCTGCAGTGGAAATGGAAAGCGATCGATCCGCCCGGGCAGGCCCGGGCCGACCAGGAGATCGTGGCCCGCCTGGTGTTGGCGGTGCGCGACTTGTATCGGAAAGAGGGCGGCGCCCTGCCCGACCCCATCCTGAACCTGTCGTGGTCGTACAGCAATCCGACCAATCCGGATCTGGGCGAGGTCCTGAAGGAGATGAACGGCAAGGCGCTGGCCGACCTCCACGATGACAAGGACCCGACCAAGATTATCAAGACCGCGGGCCAGCAGGTCGACGGCTTCGCGCAGCTACGCGACGACGGCTCCACTCTGTGCGGCAACTGGCTGCACTCGGGCGTTTTCACCGAAGCCGGCAACAACGCGCAGCGGCGCTCCACCGCCGATCCGAGCGGGCTCGGGATGTTCCCGACCTGGGCCTTCTCGTGGCCCGCCAACCGGCGCATCATGTACAACCGCGCGTCCGCGGATGCACAGGGCAAGCCGTGGGATCCGGCCCGTCCCGGAATCGTCTGGAACGGCGAAAAGTGGGTGGGCGACACGCCCGACATGAAACCCGACGCGGCCCCCGGCACCTTCGGCGCGTTCATCATGCTGCCCGAGGGCGTGGGCCGACTCTACTCGGCCGCGCTCAACGATGGGCCGTTCCCGGAGCACTACGAGGCCATCGAGGCGCCCATCGAGAACCCGCTCCATCCCAAGGTCACCTCCAACCCGGTCTCGAAACGGTTCACGACCGACAAAGACGTGTATGGCGGAAAGGAAGAATTCCCGATCGTCTGCACGACCTATCGATTGACCGAGCACTTCCACTATTGGACGCAGCATCAAGCCAAGGGACTGCTCAACGAGCTGCAGCCCGGCTTCTTCGTCGAGATCCCGGAGGGGCTGGCCCAGGAAAAGGGCATCGCCAACGGATCGCAGGTCCGGGTCATCTCGGCGCGCGGCGAGATCCGCGGCGTGGCCATGGTGACCAAACGCTTGCGGCCGCTGCAAATCAACGGCCGACCGACCTGGCAGATCGGGTTCCCGATCCACTGGGGATTTGCGGGCGCGCCCAGCCACACCGGGCCGCTGGCCAACCTCCTGACCCCGTCGGCCATGGACCCCAACACATGGACGCCCGAGTACAAGGCCTTTCTGGTCAAGCTGGAGAAAGCGTAGCGAGGAGCTACCATGAGCGCTGCCACGCTTGAAATCCGCCGTTCCTCGGCCTCGCTCCGAGGCCAGAAGACCGGCATCCGCGAGCTGCCCGTGCTCGCCAAGTACATCGACACCACCACCTGCATCGGTTGCAAAGCGTGCGAGGTGGCGTGCCAGGAGTGGAACGACCTCGAGACCGTGCACACCGAGCAGGTCGGGACCTATCAGACTCTGCCCTCGCTGGACGCAAATTTCTGGAACCTGATCCGGTTCCGCGAGCAGGAGATCGAGGGCGGCCTGGCCTGGCTGATGCGCAAAGATCAATGCATGCATTGCGCGGATCCGGGCTGCCTGGCGGCTTGTCCCGCTCCCGGAGCGATCGTCCAGTACACGAATGGCATCGTCGACGTCAATCCAGACGCCTGCATCGGCTGCGGCTTGTGCGAAACCGGCTGCCCGTTCGATGTGCCGCGCTTGCATGTCAAGACCGGCAAGATGGCCAAGTGCACGCTGTGCGTCGACCGGGTCCAGGTCGGGCTCGAGCCGGCCTGCATCAAAGCCTGCCCGACCGGATGCCTGCAGTTCGGGACCAAGGACAGCATGGTTGCGCTCGGGAACGAGCGGGTGAAGCAGCTCAAGAAAAGCGGCTTTGCGCAGGCGACCCTGTACGATCCGGCCGGCGTGGGCGGAACCGGAGTGGTCACCGTGCTCGCGCACGGCGATCATCCCGAGTGGTACAGCCTGCCCAAAGACCCGCGCGTCCCCTGGTCGGTGCGCCTGTCCAAGTCGATCTTGCGCCCGCTGGGCTTGGTCGCGGTCTTCGGCGCAATTGGCACCGTGACCAGCCATTTCTTGAAATATGGGCCCAAGCAGCCGCAAGAGGCCGAGCCCGGCGTGCGCCCAGGCGGCGGCAGCGTGGCCATCGCGCGCGCCCGCACGAGCGAGGATGTTTTGGTCGGCGACGAGATTGTCCGACACCGCCTGTCCTCCCGCATCGTTCACTGGTCGGTGGCGGTCACCTTCTTCTTCTCCCTTCTGTCGGGCCTGCCCATCTGGACGCCTATCTTCGGTTGGATGGCGCCGCTTCTGGGAGGGCTCGCGGTGTGCCGATGGCTGCATCCGTGGGCGGGCAGCGCCTTCTTCCTGGCCTCGGCTGTGATGTTCTTTCAGTGGCTGCGCGAGATGCGCTTCGATGCCTCCGATCGCGGTTGGCTGGGTCGCAAGCTCATCGACTATTTCCGCTATCAGGGTGACGATTCCGAAGTCGGCAAGTACAACGGTGGACAGAAGCTGTTCTTCTTCCTGGTGGCGCTGTTGGCGCTGGTGCTTCTGGCCTCGGGCGTGGTGCTGTGGCTGCCCTACGAGTTCGCGCAGCCGCTCCGCGAGGTCAGCTGGCTCCTGCACGATGGCGCATTCATCCTGTTTGCGGTCGCCGTCGTGGTGCACATCTATCTCGGCACTGCGGCCGAGCCGGGCACTTTCCGCTCCATGACCCGCGGCACCGTGAGCAGGGCCTGGGCGCGCCTGCACCACCCGCGTTGGTACCGTGACATCACCTCCGACAAGCCCAAGCAAAGCTGAGGGCGCGGTCGAGCTCGCATTCGAGCGGCGGGCCGAACGCGCGGCGCTGCTGGCGCACGAGCCCGGCTCGGCCCAGGCCGTGCTCCGCTTTGCCAGCGGTCTCTATCGAGCCCAGGCCGGGCTGGCCGGCTTGATCGTGCGAGCGCACGGCCGGCGTGCGCTCGGCGGCGCATGGGCGCAGGATGCCGACGCGTTTGCCGAAGCCGCGCGGGATGTGCTCCGGTTCGCGGCCGACTCTGGACCCGCCGAGCTGGCCGAGACCGCGCGCGCGCGCCTACGCGAGCTGCCGGAAGGGCTCGCCGCGCGTCTTTCGCAATTCTGGAACGGCGAGGGCGCCGGCGCCGGAGACTACCTGTCGCGTGCAGTGGTGCGGCCGTACGTGGAGGTGCTGGCCGCGCTGAAAGTCCAGCCGCAGCGGCCGCGCAGCCCCTCGAGCTGCCCATTTTGCGGGGGCGCGCCCTGGATCGCGGCGCGCCGCGCAGCCGCCGACGGCGAGGGAGCGCAGCGCTATCTCGGCTGCGCGCTCTGCGGCGGCGAGTGGGTGGCCAACCGGATTCGCTGCTCGGCCTGCTCCGAGGAGGACCCGCGCAAGCTGCCGTGCTTCCAGAGCGAACAGCACGCGGCCGTGCGCATCGAGGCCTGCGAAAGCTGTCACCATTACGTCAAGTCGATCGATCTCACCGTCGACGCGCGCTTGATCCCCGAGGTCGACGATCTGGTGTCGCTGGCCCTCGACCTGTGGGCGCACGAGGCCGGCTTTACACGCACCGAGCCCGGCCTGGCCGGCCTCTAAGAAGTTGAACCACAGAGAACAGGTCCGTGTGCGTGCGGGACAGCCGATCCAGTGGACCTGTGTTCTCCGTGTTCTCTGTGGTTAAGTCCCTACCGGATGCTCTCAGCCGAGCTGCAGGAGCTCGAGATCGGGCGCCGACTCGCCGGCTGGCTTGGTCAGGGCCTGGTAGGCTTCGGCAAGCCGGGCCTGCGGCCAGCCCAGAAACGCGCCTTCGCCCCGGTAGCACGACTCCTGCGGCGACAGCTCGACGAGAACGATGGCCCCCGCGCCCTGATCCGAGGTGACCTCGAGCCGCCAGCCCGACAGCGTGGCCTCGCTATCGCGCGTGCGCACCGGGACCCGCTCGAGCGGCTTGGCGACCACGCCCGTCAGCGCGCCCGCCCCGCTCACGACAGCCGCTCCGGATGCGTATAGACATTGAGCGATCCGGCGCGCACGAAACCGATCAGCGTCAGGCCGGCCGCCGCCGCCAGATCGATGGCCAGCGAGCTGGCCGCTGACACGCTGGCCACGACCGGGACCCGCGCCATGCACGCCTTCTGCACGATCTCGAAGCTGGCGCGACCGCTCACGACCAGAAGGGCCGGCCCGGGCCCCGAGGCTCCGGCGCCGCCGAGGCCGCGATACAGGAGGTCGCCGATGGCCTTGTCGACCGCATTGTGGCGGCCGATGTCCTCCTGCGCGGTCAAAAGCCCGCCGTCCTGCGCGAACAGCGCGGCCGCATGGATGCCGCCGGTGCGGGCGAAGTTCGGCTGCAGCGCGCGCAGGCTGTCGACGGCCCGGACCACCTGCGCCTTTGCAAGCGCGGCCCCGGCCGCCGGCAGCGGCTGGCAGCGCTTGAGGAGATCGTCGATGGTCCGACGCCCGCACACGCCGCAGGCAGCGGTCACGATGCCAAAACGGCGCGAGTCGAGCACGCGCAGAAGCTCGACTCCCACGCCGGGCGCCGCCTTCACCTCGATCACGTTGCCATAGCCCTCTTCGCCCGGCCGCCCGCAGTGGGCGACGCTGGCCAGATCGCCCGGGCCGCCAATCAGGCCCTCTGCAAACAGGAATCCGACCGCCAGGCGCTCGTCCTGGCCCGGTGTCCGCATGGTGATCGCGATCGGCTCGCCGTCGATGCGGATCTCGAGCGGCTCTTCGACCGCGACCACGTCGAGCGGCTCGGCGGTGCCGTCGGTGCGCTCGGGGCCGAAACGCGCGAGCGGCCGCTCGGTCGTGCCCGCGTGCAGATCACGGGTTGCGCGGTGCAGATCCATGGGCGCTCCAATTCTAGCAGCAAGCGCGTCCGGGCGCCGTCAACGGATCTGAAGCAGCTCGAAGTCGTAGGTGTCGAGCAGCGCGCCCAGAAGACGCCGATGCTCGCGGTCGGCAAGGTCGATCGTCTGCTCGACCTCGAGCTCCGCGCCGAGCCGGTCGAACAGGGCCGCGCAAAGCCGGCTGGCGTCGTGGCGGGCTGGATAGACCATGCCGTCGGGATGCGTGGGATGGTTGTAGAAACCGAGCGACCAGCGCTGCGCGACCCGGTAGTCGCCCGCGGTCAAGCGGCTGTCGGCCTCGAGCCGCGCCAGCCCCGCGCCCGCCAGGTCCACCAGATGAATCGGCCTTCGCGATCGGACACGAGTCAGCCGGCGCGCCTCGAGCTGCGCCTGGTCGACCAGACGTCCGCTTCCGCGGCCAAAGGTTTCGATGAATGCGCCAAACTCGTCGCGCGCCACGTACAGAACGCCGAATTCCTGCCGGGGCGCATCGAACCGGAACTGGCCGGAGCGTCCGAAGTGGAGCGGTCCCAGCTCATGCTTGTGAAAGCGAAACCAGGGACCCGCGTAACTCTTGATGGGCAACTTGCGCCCGCCCAGATCCTCGGGTGGATCCGGGTGCGGCCCCGGATCGGTCACGCCGGGCCCTGGTCGCCGAGCAGCCGGGCCGAGCGCCGCACGGGCTCGAGGTCGCCCCGTCGCAAAAGGTCGAGCGGACGCTCATCCCCGAGCGCATCGCTTTGCGAGAGGAAGAAGCCAATCTGCGCCAGCGGCGGCTCGTCCGCCAGGATCTCCAAGATGTCCTCGAGCCCGGGAAGCAGGCCCGCATCGACGAACTGCCAGGCTGGATAGAGATACCCGCGCCGACCCACGCTGACCGCGATCAGCTTGCCAGCCGCCCGACGCTTGTCGACCGCCTGCCGGGTCATGTGCAGGAGCGACGCCACCTCTTCGACCCCGAGCACGCCGCCCTCGGCCGCCAGAAGCCTCTCGCGCGAAAGGATGCCGCGCAAGCGGGCGCCTGCGAGGGGGTCATCGGATTTGAGAAGGCCAATCGCGCCCGGCTGCGCGAGCGCCGTCATGAGCGCGCTCGCGTTGGTCGGTGACGCCACCGCTGCGCCCAGCTCGCTCGCGTTGAGCCGCCGGGCCACTTCAGCAATCGCGTGGATCCCGCGCGCAAGGAAGGCGGTGCGCACGGGCTGGTCGCCCAGCGCCTCCAGCTCGACCACCAGCTCATCGAACAGCAACGACCGTTTCATGATTCTGCCTCTCGGCTTGTTACCTGAGTAGAATCTAGTGTTCGGGCACAACTCCGTCAACTAAAAGCTTGTATCATACTGTATTTATTATGATCTGCTTCGACGAGTTCGGAGCCCAATCAAAAGGAGGATCAGCCACCACGACAGGTCCGGCCCCGCCGCCGGCGCCATCACGCTGCAGCCGCCCGCATCGCCCGGCTTCGGAGGTACGCACTGATTGGTGAACTGCGGCGTGGTCACGCAACTGAAGCCGATGGGACAGGCCAGGGCCGTCGAGCAGGTGCGTGAGCAGAAGTGCGCTCCGTCCTGGGTGGCGCAGAAGCCGCCGCCCGTGCACTGAGAATCGGTCGTGCACGGGGTACCCGGGTCGCCGGGCGTGTCGCCGAGCCGCTTGATGGTGACCGTGATCTCGGCCGATTCGGCCTGATTGGCTCGGCCATCCTTGGCCACGCCCTTGAGCCGGGTGGGCCCGGCCGGTAGCGTGCCGGCCGCGACCCGGTAGCTCCACGGCGGTGCCTGCACGGTGCCCACGAGCTTTTCGTTCGCATATAGATCGACCGAGGCCACGCCGCGATTGTCCTGCGCGTCGAAGTCGACCTGGAAGCCCGATGGCACGGTGTCGCCGTCGTGGGGCGCGGTCAGTGCAATCGTGGGTGGAATCGTGTCGGGCAGAAAGCCGTCGATCCAGATCGCGCACAGATCGACCCGGGTCGAGAAGCCCGCGCCGGTGCAGGCCTGCGTCCCATACGAGGTCACGCCAATCAGCGTCGGGGTCCCGGTTTCGGAGCTGAGCATGGGACCGCCCGAGTCGCCCTGGCAGGTGGTGTGGGTCGGGTCGCCGACCGAGATCACGGCGGGCTCCACGTCGACGATGGTGGTGGTCAGCTCGCGCTTGACTCCGAGCCCGGTCATCGCGTTGCCATCGTTGAGCCCGTAGCCGACCAGGCGCACTGCGTGACCTCGGAGCGAGGTGGAGAGCGGATCGCGGTTATAAGGTATCGGCGGGGTGGTCGTGACCGGGTCGCGCAGAATCAGAACGCCGCAATCGTGGCCCTGATCCGGCAGGTTCCCGTTGTATCGCGGGTTGAAGTGGGTCTCGATGGCCGGCAGCCAGTCGCTTGCGCTGGCCTGCCTGAAGTCGGAGCCGAAGTAGACGTCGAACGGGATGGACGGGGTCGCGAAATCCGTGCAGTGGGCCGCGGTCAAGAACACCGTCGGCGCAATCAGGGTGCCCGTGCAATAGGCGCCTTCGGTCGGGCTGGTGCGAGCGCGCAGGATGCCAACCGCGGGATCGCCGGTGTCGAGCGTGCCGCCGACCAGACGCTCGCGATGCTCATGGCTGGGTAGCGAAAATGTTGGATCGCAGCTTGCGAGCAGAAGGCCCAGCGCGAGCCAAAAGCCCTGATTCATGCTTCCCCCCGCCGGCAATCATAACCGCAATGGGACCGGGGTCAAACGGGCTTAGCGGCGGCCGGCTGCGCGCAGCTCGACGACGCGGGCCCAGATGGCGCGCGCTCGCCGCAGCGCCGCCTGCACGCGGGCTCGACCCTGCTCATAGACGTAGTGCCCGAGCAGGTCGAGCATCAGCCCCGGCAGCGGCCTTCTGCGCGCTCGCTTGCGATTGTCGCCCAGAGCCACGCTCATGATCAGCCCGCGACCCGCAGCACGATTTTCCCGCGCACGTGCCCGCCCTGGCTGAGCTGGTGAGCCCGGCGCGCCTCGGCCAGCGGGAGCACCTCGGCGACGATGGGTCTGATGACATGGTCTTGGAGCAGGCGTGTGATTTCTGCGAGCACCCCCAGGTCGTTGCGCGCGACCATGGCAGCCGCACGCACGCCGCGCCGCTGCGCCTCGTCGGCCCGCGGCGGGCCCACGATCGACACCAGAACCCCGCCTGGCTTGATCACGGAAAACGAGCGCGCCTGGGTATCGCCGCCCACGGTATCGAGCACCGCGTCCACCTTGGGCGTAACCTCCTCGAAGCGCTGTTTCCCGTAGTCGATCACTGCGTCTGCGCCCAGCTCGCGCAGGAAGGCGGCGTTGTGCCCCGAGGAAGTCGCAATCACGTGCGCGCCGCTCCATTTGGCCAGCTGCACCGCGAACGTGCCCACGCCGCCGGCAGCGCCGTGGATGAGGATGGTCTCGCCCTTGCGCAGCCCGGCCGCGGCCGGCTCGAACAGGGCCTGCCAGGCCGTCAAGCCCGCGATCGGCACCGCGGCTGCGTGAACGTGATCGAGCGAGTCCGGCTTTTTCGCGAGCGTTTCCACGGGCGCCGCCACCAGCTCCGCGTAGGCGCCATCGCGCGCCACCTCGAGCCGCGCGTAGACCTCATCGCCGACCGCGAGCCCGCCTGCGCTGCTCGGGAGCTCGACGACCGTGGCCGAAACGTCCCAGCCCAGGATGAGCGGCAGCTGGTGCGGCATCACCCTCTGGAAGAGCCCCGCCCGCACCTTCCAATCGATGGGATTCACGCCCGCCGCGTGGACTCGCAAAAGCGCCTCGCCCGCGCCCGGCTGCGGCCCGGGCGCGCTCTCGTACCTGAGCACTTCGGGGCCGCCGTATTCGTGGATCCGAACCGCCTGCATGGTCTGCATCGCTCGCTCCTGGTCGATTAGTTGCCTAAGTTAAGCAGCCCGAGAGCTGGCGCCACTGGCAAGACGGACAGCGCGGTAAGCAAAGAAAGAGCCCCGGAGCCCCGTTGAACGGCTGGGGGGGAAGGCCGCTCAACTGACAACGGAAGCCCCGGGGCTTTGGGTTTCACTGTTCTCAGAACACGTACGCCAGCCGCGCCGTGATGCCCCACTGGCTCATATCGAGGGCGTCCTTGCCCTGGCCCTGCGTGTAGAGCATGCCGTCGTCGAACACGGCGCGATAGGTGAAGCGCGCATCAGCGACCAGGTTGGCCGGCAGCCGAACGCTCAGGCCCGCGCCCGACGGCAACACGAAGGCGTTGTCGTTCTTGCGGATCATGCCGGCGTTGTACGAGCTGACATTGGCCAGCGTGAAGCGGGTGTAGCCGCTGCCGACGAACACGTACGGATCGAGCGGGTAGGTCGACGGCAGCAGGCTGGCCACGAGGTTGGCCTCGAAGCCGTTGCCCACGATGATGCCGTCGTGCGCATTCTGTTCCAGAAGACCCGTGACGCCGTTGGCCGTGCCGACATAGCCGATCTCGAAGCCGAGCAGGATGGGCGTACGCAGCCGTGCCCGCACGTCCCACTGTCCGCCCACCTGGGTCAGGTCGCTCGCGCCCTCGATGAAACCACTGACCCCGCCTCCGGCGGACAGCTCCACCGAAACCGGCTTCTCGTTGGCTCGCGCCGACGACGTGAGCCCCGCGAGAGCAATCGCGATTCCCGTTGTGAAAATCCTTTTGCCGTTCATGGTCCCTCTCCTTCTGTGAGGGGCTCACTTCACGGCGCATGCCAGGGCGGTGGCTCCGGAATGATTGTGGTTTCAAACCGCACGCTGTCGGATATGCGACAATCGCTGTCGGCCCCGCTTCAATCGGCGCCCGAATCATTTCAAACGCTGCAGCGTGCGCAGAAGGCCGCCCAGCCTCAGGATGTGCTCGCGCAGAAGATTCCCCTGCGCGCGATCGAAGCTGGCCGTGTGCTCCAACTCCTGTAGTCGCGCGATCGTACGCTCGATCGAGCTGCGCGCATCGTCCAGCATGCGCTCGTCAGGCTGATCGAGCGCCGCGTGTACGCGCGCGAGGGTACGAGAAACCGTGACTTGAAGCTGCTCGAGGGTGGTCATTGGCCGCCGTTCATGCATAAGCCGTGCGTGCTGGCTGCGCCCGGGCAGGGCACGGCCGTCGAGCACTTGCGCGGCGCCCCTGTCGGCCCGCCGACGCTGGCTGTCGGGTTCCCTGACACGCGGAAGCGCGGGCCGGCATCACAACGTAGAACGCGTAGCAGGGCCCGAGCATCCGGTCGTGCGTGTCGATGAGCCGACAGCGCGGTCCGGCGCGCGTGTGCTCACGCTCTGGAGTTTCCGTCATGATTTCTGCATCCTCCCAAACCGAGTGCAATCCTGGCACGCCTCTGGCTTCCTTCACCAACGTGGTCACAGCGTCGGAATATCAGTCGGTTCGAGATGCTCACGTCATGGGAGGGTGGTGGGCGCTCTATCAAAAACGCCTGCGCCTTTTGGCTCCTGCCATGCTGCTCGTGCTGGGAACGCTTGCGCTGGCTGGCCTTCCGGGCCGCCGCATCGCGGTGCTGGGCGGAATCGCCCTCCTCCGGATCACGTGGGAGGGCTTTCAGGCCTGTCGTGCCTTCCGGTTGGGCGCCAGCCCGCGCAGGCTGCTGGTTACCCTTCTCGGAACCATGGTCCCGACCGTCATCGCCGTCGCGCTGACCGGCGGCCTGAGGAGCCCTCTGGCCGTGCTCCTGCTGGGCCTTCCGCTGAGCGCGGTCATCTCGCTGGGCCGGCACCGCGGAACCGGGATCTTGATCGTAGCCTGGGGCCTCGCCGTGGTCGCGCTCGCGCTCGAGCCGGCCGCCCTGGCCGGTCCCCCCTTGGCGCGAGCCTGGGCGACCGTGGTGACGGTCGAAGCCCTGCTGTCGTTGGTCGTGTTCCTGCGCCGAGAGATCCTGAGCATGTCGGACGCCAATCTGCGCGCGCACCAGCAGCTCGACCGCCTGCGCGAGGAGGGCCTGGTCCAGGTGTGCGAACGCGCGCGCAGCCTGCAGTCGATCGGCGCTAAGGTGGCCCACGAGCTCAAGAACCCGCTGGCCGCCATCAAGGGCCTGGTACAGCTTCTCCACCGCGCCGCCCGCGACCCGCGCGAGCGCGAGCGGATCGGCGTCATCAGCGCCGAAGTCGAGCATATGGAGGCCATCCTGCGCGACTATCTGTCCTACTCGCGACCGCTCGAGGAGCTGCGGCTGCAAGCGATCGAGCTGGGCGCGCTGGCGCAGGATGTGGTCGCCACGCTGGCTGGACGGGCCGAGGCCTCGGGCGTGGCCGTGAGCTTGCGCGGCGACGCCACCGTGAACGCCGACCGGCGGCGGCTCAAGGAAGCGCTCATCAACCTGGTCCAGAACGCGATCGAGGCCTGCGATTACGGCGCCTCGGTGGAGCTCGAGATCCGAGACGCCGAGGGCCGCGCCGAGGTCGTGATTGCCGACACCGGCCACGGGATCCCGGCCGAAACCCTGGCGCGCGTGGGCACGCCCTTCTTCACCACGCGCGAGAGCGGCACCGGGCTTGGGGTCGTGCTGGCCCGGAGCGTGGTGGTGCACCATGGCGGCAACCTGCGCTTCGAAAGCACGCCCGGACGCGGCACCCGGGTCACCGTGCAGCTTCCACTCGAAGGTGCGAGAAAGGCGAGCCACGCGGTAGGATAGGCCATGCTGACCGTGTTCCTGGCCCGGCATGGCGAAACCGATGCCAGCCGCGACAACCAATTCTGCGGCGCCCTCGACATCCCGCTCAATCAGGTCGGCCACGCCATGGCCGAGGCGCTGGCGGCTTCCTATTCCGACATGCCCTGGGCGGCCCTGTACGTGAGCCCCAAGCTGCGCGCCCGCCAGACCATCGAGCCGCTGGCACGGCGCACCGGCCTTGAGCCCCAGATCCTCGAGGGTCTGCGCGAGATCGAGTACGGCGCCTGGGAAGGCATGCTGGAAACCGAGGTCGCGCGCACCGATCCCGAGGGGTTTTCCGCATGGACGAAGAATCCGGGCCGGGTCGCGCCGCCGGGCGGCGAGACCGGGCAAAAGGTGGCCGAGCGCGCGCTGTTGGCGCTGGACGAGATCCGCAGCCGCCATGCCGACGGCCAGGTGCTCGCGGTCACCCACAAGGCGACCATCCGGGTGCTGGTGTGCGCGCTGCTCGGCATCGACGTCAATCTGTTTCGGGCTCGCATCGCGCAGCCGGTGGGCGCGGTCACCATCTTCGAGCTGCGACCTACGGGCCCCCTGCTCAGGAGGCTGGGCGACAACTGCCATCTGCCGGCCGCGCTGCGCCAAGACGCTTGAACCCGGGCCGCGCTGGCGTTACGACCTTCGCGATGGAGCGCGCGGACGTTCTGGTGCTCAATGCGGGCTCGACCAGCATCAAGCTGGCCCGGTTCGCGCACGCAGCGGGCGGCGGGCTGCCAGTGCGCACCCTGTCGGGGCAGCTCGATGGGCTGGGCCGGCCCGGCGCCACGCTCACGCTCGAGCGCCCCGGTCAGCCTGCGCGCACGCGGACCGCCTCCGGCCGCGGCGGCGCGGCCCCGGTCCTGCTCGATGCTCTGGCCGCCGAGAGCGCGCTCGATGACCTGGCTGCGGTTGGGCATCGCATCGTCCACGGCGGCCCGCAGCTTTCCGAGCCGTGCGCGCTCGATCGGACCCGCCTGGCCGAGCTCAAGCGCATCGTGCCGTTCGACCCCGAGCATCTTCCGCTCGCGATCGAGCTCGTGGAAGCGTTGGCGCGGGCGCGGCCCGAGCTGCCACAAGTGGCCTGCTTCGACACCGCGTTCCACCGCGATCTGCCCCGGGTCGCCCAGCTTCTCGCCATTCCACGGCGCTACTTCGAGGCTGGCGTGCGACGGTACGGCTTTCATGGGCTGTCGTGCAGCTATCTGATGGAGGCGCTCGGGCGAGCGGCCGGCCCCGAGGCGATGAAGGGTCGCGTGATCATCGCTCACCTGGGCGGCGGCTCCAGCCTGACCGCGGCCTACGCCGAAAAGAGCGTCGACACCACGATGGCGCTGACGCCGGCCGCCGGTGTGCCCATGGCCACCCGGTCGGGCGACGTCGACCCCGGGCTGCTCGGCTACCTTCTGCGCACCGAAGGCCTCCGCCCCGACCAGCTCGAGCACCTCCTGCACCACGAGTCGGGCCTGTACGGGCTCGCGCAGAGCGCGGATGTGCGCGAGCTGCTGGCGCGCGAGGCGTCCGACTCCCACGCCGCTGACGCGCTGGCGCTCTACTGCCAAGAGGTCAAGAAGCGCATCGGCGCCCTGGCGGCCGTGCTGGGTGGGCTCGATACGCTGATCTTCTCGGGCGGTATCGGCGTCCACGCGCCCGCGCTGCGCGCGCGCATGACCTTGGGCCTCGAGTTTCTGGGCCTCGTGCTCGACCCGGCCAAGAACCAGACCAACGCACCGCTCATCTCGGCACCGCAAAGCCGGGTGGCCGTGCGCGTGATCCCGACCGACGAGGAGGTCGTCATCGCGCGCGCCACCTGGGCTTGGCTGGCCGCCCAAAAGGAGCCCTCATCATGACCGATACCGCGACCGAGATCCGCCCGCTTTCGCCCGAGCTCGTGCGCAAGATGGATGCCTACTTCAGCGCCGCCAACTACCTTTCGGTCGGCCAGATCTACCTGCTCGACAATCCGCTTTTGCGCGAGCCCTTGCGGCGCGAGCACATCAAGCCCCGGCTGCTCGGACACTGGGGCACCGTGCCCGGCCTCAACATGCTCTACGTTCATCTCAACCGGATCATCCGCGAGCAGGACCTGTCGATGCTTTTGGTGGTGGGCCCCGGTCACGGCGCGCCCGGGATCCTGGCCAACGTGTACCTCGAGGGCACCTACAGCGAGGTGTATCCAGACGTGTCCCTCGACGAAGCCGGCATGCGGCGTCTGTTTCGGCAGTTCTCGTTCCCGGGCGGCGTGCCCAGCCACGTGGCGGCCGAGACGCCGGGCTCGATCCACGAGGGCGGGGAGCTGGGTTACGCGCTCGCGCACGCAACCGGCGCCGCCTTCGACAACCCCGATCTGATCGTGGTCTGCGTGGTCGGCGACGGCGAGGCCGAGACCGGGCCGCTGGCCACCAGCTGGCACGTAAACAAGTTCCTCCACCCCGTGCGCGACGGCGCAGTGCTGCCGGTCCTGCACCTGAACGGCTACAAGATCGCGGGCCCGACCGTGCTGGCGCGCATCTCGTACCAGGAGCTGGACGCGCTTTTGCGAGGCTGCGGCTGGGAGCCCTTGCTGGTGGCGGGCGACGACCCGCTGGCCGTGCACCAGCAGATGGCGGCCGCGCTCGACCGGGCGACCGCCGACATCCGGCGCCTCCAGCAGGGCGCGCGCGCGGGCGGCCTGCCGACGCGGCCGCGCTGGCCCATGATCGTTCTTCGTACGCCCAAAGGCTGGACCGGTCCCAAAGAAGTCGACGGCGAGCCGGTCGAGGGCACGTTTCGGGCGCACCAGGTCCCGATGGCCGAGATGGACCGCCCCGAGCATGTGGCGCTGCTCGAGCGCTGGATGAAGAGCTACCGGCCCCACGAGCTGTTCGACGGGGCCGGACGGCTGCGCGCCGAGCTGGCCGAGCTGGCGCCGCGCGGGCCCAGGCGCCTGGGCGCGAGCCCCTACGCCAACGGGGGCGCTCTTTTGCGCGAGCTCGCGCTGCCGGATTTTCGCGACTACGCGATCGCGGTCGCAAAGCCGGGTGGCGTAACCGCCGAGTCGACGCGTGTGCAGGGCCAGCTCATCCGCGACGTCATCCGGCGCAACCCCGACCGGTTCCGGGTGTTTGCACCCGACGAGACGGCTTCGAACCGCTGGAACGCGGTGTTCGAGGCCACCAGCCGCACCTGGCTGGCCGAGCGCCTGCCCGGCGACGACCACTTGGCGCCCGACGGCCGCGTCATGGAGGTCTTGTCGGAGCATCTGTGTCAGGGCTGGCTCGAGGGGTACCTGTTGACCGGGCGCCATGGCTTCTTCAACTGCTACGAGGCCTTCGTCCACATCGTGGATTCGATGTTCAACCAGCACGCCAAGTGGCTCAAGGTGAGCTGCGGGATCCCGTGGCGACGGCCCATCGCGTCGCTCAATTATCTTCTGACCTCGCACGTGTGGCGGCAGGACCACAACGGCTTCTCGCACCAGGATCCGGGCTTCATCGACCACGTGGTCAACAAGAAGGCGGAGGTCATCCGGGTCTATCTGCCGCCCGACGCCAACACGCTGCTCGCGTGCACCGACCACTGCCTGCGCAGCCGGGGCTACGTCAACGTGATCGTGGCCGGCAAGCACCCCGAGCCCCAGTGGCTGACCATGGATCAGGCCATCCAGCACTGCGCGGCCGGCATCTCGGTGCTCGACTGGGCGTCGAGCGACCGCGCTGGCGAGCCCGACGTCGTGATGGCATGCTGCGGTGACGTGCCGACGCTGGAGACGCTGGCGGCGGTCGACCTTTTGCGCCGCCATCTGCCCGATCTCAAGGTCCGCGTGCTCAACGTGATCGACCTGATG
This sequence comes from Polyangia bacterium, assembly GCA_035258845.1. Classification (GTDB taxonomy): domain Bacteria; phylum Myxococcota_A; class Polyangia; order JAHFDS01; family DATFWX01; genus DATFWX01. The sequence continues at coordinate 18,814 of DATFWX010000108.1, forward strand.
CGTCTGCAGCCGCAGAGCGAGCACCCGCACGGCCTGGATGATCCGGCGTTCGATGCGCTGTTTCCGCCCGACAAGCCGACCGTGTTCGCGTTTCACGGCTATCCGTGGCTGATCCATCGCCTGGCCTACCGACGCCATAACCACGATCACCTGCACGTGCGCGGCTACAAGGAGGAAGGCACCACCACCACCCCCTTCGACATGACCGTGCGCAATGACCTGGACCGGTTTCACCTGGTCATGGATGTCATCGATCGAGTACCGGGGCTGGCCGCGCGCGCGGCCGCGTTCCGGCTGGAACTGGCCCGGCGACGCGCCGAGCACACCGCATACATCGCGCGCCACGGCGAGGACATGCCCGAGATCCGCAACTGGACCTGGGAAGGCTGACCGGTGCTGGCCGCGCTCAAACCGCCCTGTGACGGCGGGCTGATCGGCTCGCGCCCGGGCGCCGCGCCCTGCCCGGGCCGCTCCGCCCGGTGGGTCCTTACCGCGACCGTGCTCGGCTCCAGCATGGCTTTTATCGACGGCAGTGTGGTCAACCTCGCGCTGCCGAGCGTGCAGGAGAGCCTTCACGCCAGCCCCACCGCTACCCAGTGGATCATCGAAATCTACACGCTCTCGCTGTCCGCGCTGGTGCTGGTCGGCGGCGCCCTGGGCGATCACTTCGGGCGGCGCCGCATCTTCTCGTTCGGCATCGTGGTGTTTGCGCTGGCGTCGGCGGCCTGTGGCCTCGCGCGCAGCCCGGGCGAGCTGGTGGCGGGCCGGGGCGTGCAGGGCCTGGGCGCCGCCATGCTGGTCCCGGGCAGCCTGGCGCTCATCAGCGCCTCTTTCGAAGGCAGCGCGCGCGCACAGGCGTTCGGGCGCTGGTCGGGCGCGACCGCCGTGACCTCCGCCGCCGGCCCGGTGCTGGGCGGTTGGCTCATCTCGCTGGCCTCCTGGCGGGCGGTGTTCTTCATCAACATTCCGCTGGCCCTGGTCACGCTCTGGATCACCTCGCGCCATGTTCCCGAGTCGCAGAGCGAAGGCAGCCCGGTGGCGCTCGACCTCTGGGGTGCGGTTCTGGCCACGGGGAGCCTGCTCGCCGGCACCTACGGCTTCATCGAGTCGCAATCGAGCGGGCTGGGCTCGCCGCGCAGCCTGACCGCATTGGCCGGCGCCGCCTTTCTTCTGGGAGCGTTCCTCCTGGTCGAATCCCGCAGCCGCGCGCCCATGGTTCCGCTCGAGCTGTTTCGATCGCGCACCTTCGGCGGCGCCAACCTCTTGACCCTGCTGCTTTACGCCGCGCTCGGCGGCGCCACCTTTTTCCTGCCCTTCAACTTGATCCAGGTGCAGGGCTATCCGCCCACCCAGGCCGGCTGGGCGCTGCTCCCCTTCATCCTGTTCATGTTTGCCTTGTCGCGCTGGAGCGAGCGGCTCGTGAAACGATTCGGGATCCGGCGGCTGCTGCTGGCTGGGCCCCTGCTTTCGGCGCTGGGCTTTGGCCTGCTGGCGGTTCCGACCATCGGCGGCTCCTACTGGACGACATTTTTCCCGGGCAGCGCCGCGCTTGGCCTTGGGATGGGCATCACGGTGGCCCCTTTGACGGCCGCGGTCATGGGCTCGGTGCCGGCGGACCGGGCCGGGGTCGCGTCCGGCATCAACAACGCGGTTGCGCGCGCGGCCGGGCTTTTGGCGGTGGCGGCCTTCGGCATCGCCCTTGCGGGCTCGTTCAATCGGGCCCTGGATCGGCGCCTGGCCGGCCTCGAGCTGCCCGAGCCTGCGCAGGCCGAGCTGCAGCGCGAGCGGGGCCGGCTCGCCGAGGCCCAGGCGCCCTCGTCCCTGGCCGAGCCCCAGCGAGCGGCCGCGCAACATGCAATCGCCGAGTCGTATGTGGCCGGGTTTCGGATGGTCATGCTGCTGGCGGCCGCCCTGTCCGCGGCGGGCGCCCTCGCTGCGGCCGCCCTGGTCGAGGATTCGCGCCTGGCTCCCGCGGGCAGCGCCTGAGCTCGCACATCCTGCTACTATGGTTGGGATGCCCCCCGGTGAGGACGCGCTCGCTTCAGCGCTCGCGGATCTCGAGCGCTCGCTGGCCGGCGCGGTCAAGCTGCTGTCCTCGGTGCGCCGGGTGGTCAAGAAAGCGCAGGCGGGCTCCCTGGCGGCGCCGGACCTTACGCGGTTGGAGGCCGCGCTGCGCACGCTCGAGGGCCCGCCGCCGGGCCTGGCGCGCGATTTCCAGCGCGCCGTCGAGGCTCTGCGGGCGCTCAAGGCGCGCGCGAGCCGGAAGCGAGAGCTCGGCTTCGCCAAAGAGCTGATGGCGGCAGCGCGGCGGCTGCGCTTGCCGGCGCGCCTCGTGCGGACCCATCCGGAGGAGTGGCGGCTGGGCCGGCTCCACGCGCACATGGATCCGCAGCAAGGGACCGTCGTGCTGCGCTACGCGCGGGTTCCGGTCATGACCGGCCTGCCGTGCGACCCGGACGCGCTGCTCAAGGCCTGCCAGGAGGCGACTCTGGCGCTGGCGCGTGGCTCGCTGGCCCCGGACCGATTTCTCGAGCTGCTCGACCGCGCCTACGAGACCGTCCTGGCCGCGCGCGACCAGCCTCTGGGCGAGCGCGTGCACCTGGCCGAGCTGGCGCGCGAGCTCATCAAGCAGATCGCGAGCAGCCGCAAGTCGGGCCCGCGCTATACGCGCGCTCAGTTCGCGCACGACCTGGCGCGCTGTCGGCGCGAACGGCGCCTGTCCTACCGCGGCCGCCGCATCGATCTGGGCATCGCCACCAGCGGAGCCGCGCGCGATCCCGAGCGCGTGGTGTTTGTCGAGGACGATTCGGGAGCCGGTCAGTATTATCTCTATTTCCGGATGGTGCCGCAGCGGACCGCCCGGACGCAGGTTGCGACGCAGAGGGAGGCAGGCGAATGACGCCGAAGAGCAGCACAACGGACGCGCCCGGCGAGCTGACCCCACGGCTCGCGCGCAAGATCCTGAACCAGATGGGCGAAAACGGGAAACCACCGGAGCTCGGCGTCTCGCACGTGAACGTCGGCAACGAGACCTATCTTCATCTGATCGAAAAGGTCTACATCGAAGACCTGGTCCAGAAGGCGGACGGATCCAGCTTCAAGCTGGTTCAAGGCACCTACGGCGCCGGCAAGACCCACTTCCTGTTCTGCGTGCGCGATCTGGCCTGGCACCGCAACCTATTGTCGGCTTTCGTCACCATCTCGCCCAAGGAGTGCGCGCTCACCAAGCCGCTGACCGTCTATCAGGCGGTGGCGCGCACCATCGAGCTGGCTCGCCAGAGCGAGGATGACGATCCGGTGCGCGGCCTCGATGACATCCTGCGCCTGCGTGCCGAGCAGACGCTGGCCCAGGACGGCCGCGACCAGGCCCGGCGCTGGATCGACGCTTCGCTGGGCCGCGCGCCCATCGACCGGCATTCGTTCCGCCAGGCTCTGGTGCGCTACCTGCACGCCGTGATGGAGGGTGCGGAAGATGCTTCGCGCCGGCTCGCGGCCTGGTTGCGCGGCGAGGCGGTGCCGCTGGAAGAGGCCAAGCTCGACGGGGTCTACGAGGCGCCCAGCAACGAAAACGGCTTCGCCATGCTGCGCTCGCTGGTCCAGGCCGCCCATCGGCTGGGCTACGCCGGCAGCCTGCTCCTGTTCGACGAAGGCGAGCGCCGGCTCAGCCTCGAGGCCACTCGATCCCGATCCACCAGCGACGCCATCGACCAGCTGCGGGAGCTGGTCGATCTGTGCGGGCGCTCGGAGCTGCCGCGTACGCTGATCCTGTACGCGGTGACGCCGGCCTTCACGCAGGAGATCCTGCCCGTGTATCCAGCCCTGCAGCAGCGCCTGGGCTCGCCCATCCAGTACCTGAGCCCGCACAACCCCAAGGCGCCGCTCATCGATCTGGAAGCGCTCGACCTGGATCCGCCGCGGCTGCTCGAAGCGGTGGGAGAAAGGCTGGCGCACGTGGCCCGCGTCGCCTACGACTTCGCACCGCCCAAGCGAGTGGTCACCGGCAACCTGCAGAAGCTGGTGAGCACGGTGACCGAAGAGCAGCTCGAGGTGTCGCACCGCCGGCTCTTCGTCAAGACCTGGATCCGCCTGCTCGACGACCTGCGCATTGGCGGGCTGCGGGTGCTGGCGCCCGACGAGATCGAGGGCCTGGTCCGAGACGAGCAGATGCATCTTTTGGTGGAAGACGAGGCCGAGCGCAGCAACGAGCGCCTGACCTTTTTCGGCAACCCGCTCAAGCCGTCGCGCACGCGCGGCAAGACTTCCGAGGAAAAGTAGCGCGAAATCACGGACTGCGCAGGGCGTGCGCGAGCGCGCTGGCCGGCGTCGGGTAGGCGTAGACCATGTCCTCGAGCGCGGCCCGCGTCATGCCGAACCGGATGGCCAGCGCCAGCACGTGGATCAGATCGGGCGCGGTGGCCGACCAGAGCTGACCACCCAGGATCTTGTCCGAGGTCCGGTCCACCACGATCTTGGCGCGAGCCGCTTCCTCGCCCGCGATCGCGAACACCTTCCACGCGCTCATGTCGTTTTGTGCGACCTGGACGTCGAGCCCGCGCTTCTGCGCCTGCTCCTCGGACAGGCCGACCGCGGCCAGAGGCGGGGTCAGAAAGACCGCCCGCGGAAGCGCCAGGTAGTCGGCCTCGCGGGTGGGCCCGTCCAGGAAGTTGCGCGCGATCACGCGCCCCTCGTAGGAAGCGACCGGCGACAGCTGGAAGCGGCCGTGCGCGTCGCCGCCCGCAAACACGCGTGGGTTTCCCGGGCTGCGCAGAAACCGGTCGACCTCGACGCCCGCCTCCGTGGCCTTGACGCCCGCGCGCGCAAGGTCGAGATCTTCGACCGCGGCCAGGCGGCCCAGCGCGTTGAGCACGAAGTCGGCCGGCGCCGCGTGCGTGCCCTGTGGACCCGCGATGTCGACCGAAAGTGCGCTGCCCTCGCGACGCACGCTTTGCGCCTGGCTGTTCCAGCAAAACCGGATGCCCAGTCGCTCGCCGAGGGCGATCACCGGGCCCATGAAATCGCGGTCGAAATCGGCCAGCGCGCGGTCGCGGCGCGCGACCAGGGTGACCTGGCTGCCCAATCGGGCGAAGACGAAGCCGAACTCGCAGGCCACCACGCCCGCGCCCAGGATCACGAGCCGGCGCGGGATTTCCGTGAGCTGCAGAATGTCGTCGCTGATGCCGGTGAGCTCGGCCCCTGGCACGCTGACCCGGCGCGGCTGTGAGCCAGTTGCGATGACGAACCCGGACGCCGTCAGCTCACGGCCGTCGACCGCGATGCGGTCGGGGCCCAAAAAGCGCGCGCGGCCGCGAACGAGGTCGATGCCCGCTTTGCGGAATCCGGCCTCGGTCTGCGCGGACACCGGATCGGTGAAGCTGCGCTTGCGCTCGATGACCCGGGACCAATCGATGTGCACCGGGCCGGTCGCGATCCCGTGCTGGGCCGCCTGCCGCACCTCGGTCAGGACCTCGGTCGCGCGCACCAGGACCTTTTTGGGGTTGCAGCCCGCCAGCGAGCACAAACCGCCCACGGGCCCCTTGTCCACCACCGCGACCTTCCTGCCCGCGCGTGCGACCCGATGGGCCGCCGACTGGCCAGTATTGCCCGCTCCGATGACGATGAGTTCGTAGTCCGGCATGGCCGGATACTACTTGATTCAGCCCGCGAGCAGTTGACGCAGAGCGAACAGCTCTTCGGTGATGCTCCACCAGAGAAGATCGGCCACCCGCTGCACATTGGGCAGCGTGGTGGCCGCCGCCGGCTCGGCGGCCAGAAGGCGCGCGCAGGCAGCCAGGTCACCGGTCTCGAGGAACGCGGCCCGGGTCGCGGTCAGGTCGCTCGCCTGCAGCCAGGCCAGTGCGGCCGGCTCCGCCCGCACCTCGCGTGCGCGCAGAAGCTGCCCAATCGTCCGCACCTGATCGAGCGCGACCGGTGCCAGCGTGCGCTCGAGCCACCCCGACGTGCGCACGAGCTCGGCTGAGGGCTCGCTCGGACTGTGCCCGAGCGCCATCACAGCCTCGATCAGATGGGCCAGCTGCGACGGCTGCGGCATGAGCAGCCGCATGAGCAGCTCGGGGCGCAGCTGGGCCATCAGACGTCCCAGCATGAACCTGAGCTCGGCCTCGTAGCGGCTGTCCTGGAGCATCGGCGCGCCCAGAACCAGGGTGGGCGCCGACTTGCCATCGACCAGACAGTTGGCGAACTTGACCGGCTCGGGCTGCGAGGGCCGCAGGTACGCCTCCGGCACCGCCATCCCGAGGGAACTCGCCAGCGTTCCCACCAGGCGCGCCCACATCCGCCCATCGGCCTCCCCCACCCGCTCCTGCCTGCGCAGCCCCAACCGCCGCCGCGGCACCGCCCTTGTCCGCGCCAGGGGCGGCGCCAGCCAGGCAAAGAGTGCCGACAGGAGCCGGTCCTCGCTCGGATGCTGCACGCGTGCCCACGCCTCTGCATCCAGCGGCCGTGCGCAGGGCGCATAAGGCACCGCATCGCCCGCTCGTTGATCGAAAAGGGCAACCACGGTCCGGCAGGCCTGGGCTTTGTGCCCCTGCTCGGTCTGCTCGTACAGTCGCTCGAGCGCGCCGTAGGCGTCCTTGCGCTCGTGGTCGGCCGCCAAGAGAATCTGGTAACGCAAAATGGCCTGCTCGCGATGCGCCGGTCCGGTGTCCTCGAACAGCCGCGCCAGTCGTTCCTGGCGCGCCCGATCGGTCGGATCCAGGTTGGCCGCCGCCTCCAGCGCCACCAGGGCGCGCGCCCGATCGTTGAGCCGCCCGAGGCACAGCTCGCCCAGCGCCGACCACAACCTGAGCTGCTGCGCCCGTCGGGCCTCGCCGCTGCCTTCTCCAAAGTGCGTGAGCAGCCGGTAGTAATGATTGGCCAGCGCCTCCCAGTCCGCGCGCTCCGAAAGCAGCCCTTCGAGCGCCTGCGCCGACTGTCCGTGGCCGGAATCGTCCTCCAGCGCGGCCGCGAGCAGCCGCTCGGCCTGCGCCCGGTCACCCTGCTCCTCCAGGCAGATCATCGCCGCAGCGTGCCGGTAGCGCGCCCGCACCTCCGCCACCTTCTCGATCGCCGCCAGCCGCTCGAGCGTCGCCAACGCCTCCGGCCACTGCTTGCGCTCGACGTGCAGGTCCAGGCACTTGTGCAGCAGCCGGTGGCTGTCGGCCGCAAACGCGAGCGCCTCGCGCCAGGCCCGAAGCGCCTGCTCCGGCTCGCCCAGCTTGTGCAGCCACAGATCGCCGATCTCGGTCAGCAGGCTGGCCTTATCTTCGTTGGGCACGGTCTCGAGCAGCGCCCGCTTGGTTGCCACCAGCGCCTGCGGCTCCTCCTCGTAGAGCTCGAGCTGCGCGAGCAGCGTGGGCCGATGAGCCGGATCGAGAGCCAACGCCGCCCCGAGCTCGGTCCGCGCCGCCTCGCGCTCGCCCATCCGCAGCCCACACAGCCCCAGCCGGTGGTGCAAGCCAACCCGTTCGGCCGGCGCCAGGCTCGCAAGGTGATGGTTCTTCACCTGTTCGAGCGCAGCCCGCGCCGGCGCCCACTGATCCAGCTCGCACAGGATCTCGCCGAGCCCGCGCTGTGCCTCCAGATCCTGCGGCGAAAGCTCGACCGCGTGTGCAAAGGCCTCGCGGGCCTTTGCGGTCGCACCGAGCGCCCGGGCGGCTCGTCCCAGGCGCGTCCAGCGCTCGACCTGCGTGGCCACATCGGCCGGCTTGCGCACCAAAAGATCCAGGATCCCGGTCAGCTCCTCGTACCGACCCACCTCCCACAAAAGCTGGGCCACCCGAGCGGCCGACGGATGGTCTGGATCCAGATGCAGCGCGGCCTGATAGAGCGCGACCGCCTGCGCCGGATCGTGCATGCGCTCGTGGATCTCGGCCGCCTGCGCCAGAAGGCGCGCCCGCTCCAGCGGCAGCGGCAGGTGGGGCGCCGCATCCAAAAGCAGGCGCGCGGCGCGCAGGGGCTCCCCGCGCCGACGGCACAGATCAGCCAGCGCCAGCATCGAGGGCACGTGATTGGGGTGGGTCTCGAGCGCGTGCCGGAACAGCTGCTCGGCCCGTTCGAGGTCACGCAGCTGCTCGCAGGCCAGCTCGCCCGCGCGCTGGTACAGCTCGGCCCGCTCCGAAGCCGCCGTCACCGTGGGCGCGCGCCGCTCCAGGGTCTCGACCGCGCGCTCCCAGGCCGAGCCGTGCTCATAGAGACGAGTCAGGGCTGCCAGGGCCGGCCCATAGCCCGGCAGCGCCTCCTCGGCCTTGCGATAGAAATCGATCGCGCGCGCGGGATCCTTGATCTCCTGCTCGTAAATGCCTCCCACCTCGAGGAAGATGTGCGCGCGCTGCTCCGGCTCCGCAATGGTGGCGTGCCGGCAGTAGGCGTCGATAGCGGCCCGCCAGCGCCGGTCGGCCCGGTACATCCGCTCGAGCGTTGCGAACACATCCCCGTTCGGGCCGTCGAACGTGAGCAGCCATTCCAGGCACTCGGCGGCCTGTGCGCTCGAGCCCAGTTGCTCCTTCCACTCGGCCGCCATGCGCCGGTACAGATCGGCGCGCTCGCGGCTCGACTCCACCACCCCCGCCTGCGCGGCCAGAACGTCGACGTGCTCGGCGACCCGTCCCGCCTGCTCGTACAGCCGCTCGAGCGCGCGCAGCACCTCGAGGTCGCCCGGGGTCTCGGCGCGCAGCTCCTGGTAGAGCTCGATGGCACGGGCGGGCTGAGCCAGGGCATCGGCGTACAGGCCAGCCAGCTCGCGTCGGATCTCGGGCTGCTCTTCTCGCGGGGCGCCCTCGAGCTTGTCCTCGAGCAGGCGCGCCAGCTCGGCGCGCTCGCCCCGGCGCCGCAGGAGCGCCTCCAGCTCCAACCGTGCCTTCTCGAACCACGGATCGACCTGCAGTGCGCGCCGGTAGAGGACGATTGCACGTGCCGGATCCGAAAGCCGCCGCTCGCACACGTCGGCGGCCTCGCACAGAAGGCGCGCGCGCTCACCTTGAAATTCCTGAGCCTCTGACTGCCGCTCGAGCGCGTCCACGAGCTCGGGCCAGCGATCGGCGCGCCGGAGCAGCTCCGTGCGCAGAAGGACAATCTGGGAATCTTCGGTTGCCTGGTTCTCCACATTGGAGAGCGCCGCCAGCGCTGCGCCGGGCTCGTCGAGCCGGTGGGCGTGCAGCCGGGCCAGCTCGAGCCAGGCCAGCGACCGGTCGGCTTCGGGCAGCGCGGGCGCGGCCTCCTCAAGGGCGTTTGCCAGCTCACGAAAGCTGCCGGTCTGTTCGGCCAGATGCGAAAGCTCGTCCCAGGCCCTGCGCTGGGGTGCCTCGCGATACGCCTCCAAAAGGGCCGCAAACGCGCGCGCCGGATCGCCCATCTCGTGCTCGAATAGAGGCGCCAGCTCGCCCAGAAGCTCGGACCGCCGGAGGGCGTCGGGCTCGACATCGACCCGGCCCAGGTACATGTCGACCACCCGCTCGTACTCGCCGCGCAGCCGGAGCTTGCGCTCGATCATGGCCAGACGGAACTCGGCCTCGGCCCGATTCTCCGGATCGCCGAGCCGCCCCAACCAGCCGTCTATGTCGTCATCGCCGGGCTGGCGAGCGCGCAGTTGGTTGCCCAGAGCCGCCGCCAGCGCTTGCGCGAGCTGCGCCGGATCGCTCTCGCCCAGAATGTGGATGCCGTGCGTGGCCCGTAGCTCCTCACGCTCGATCTTGCCCAGACCGGGCAGCACCGCGTAGTGCTCGACGTCGGCGGTCGCGCTCGCCAGCACCGGCTCGAGCAGCAGGTCGAGATCCGGGTCGTGCGCATCGAAACCGACCAGGAGCAGGCTGCGCCGGCGCGCCAGCTGGTCGATGAGGAATTGGTAGCCGCCGGCCGCATGCGCGGCCGCTACGTCGCGCGCGCTCCATAAAACGGTGTCCGGGCGCGAAGGGGAGCCCAGCGCCTTCAAGAGCACGCGGCCAGAAGCCACCGGCACTGGATCGCGAGGCGCGAGGACGCGCAGGGGCTCGGGGAGCTCGCCCAGCGCACGCTCGAGCGCGTCGTCGAAGGCGGTGGTGACAAACGTGCGGAAGGGAAGCTGCGCGTACAGGCGCGCCACCTCGGGCACCGCGCCGGTCGCGGTGGCGCGCTGGAGAGCGTCGGCGAAACCATCGGACAAATGGCGCCGCACGTAGCCCGCGGCCAAAAGCGGGCTGGCTTCGAGCACCCGCCGCGCCTCGTCGGCGTCGACTTCGGGTAGCATGGCCAGCAGCCGCTCCACGATCTCGCGGAAGGTGTGCCCGGCATACAGCCGCGTGCCCGCGCACAGCACGCAACGACCCGCGCGCAGCGCTTCGACCAGCTCCGAAAGCTCCCCCAGTCCCGCGCGCGCAGCCTGCACCTGCGAGCTGGCATTCTGGACCGTATCGCTAGCAGCCGACATGCCCTATCGGCGAGCAAGCCTGATGCCACCTTGGCGTGACATCACTTCCAAAGCGAAAACAGTCAGTTACACCCGGTCTCGAGGTAGTCAGAGGTAGGCCAAACCGGGGATCGAGTCCCCGCCGCGGAGCGCAATCCGCAAATCGCCCGGCGTGGCCGGCGTCACGACGAAAACACTTGAATTCGGTTCGCGACAAGGCTAGAAGCATTGGGCAACGGTTGTTTGTCGCATCGCACCAGCCGCAGGCTAAGGACGATCCCAACACGACCGAGGTCCAAGGTGGCACGGTGCCGCCGAGGACGGCGCGCAAAGTGGCGCGCAGTTTCTGAAGTGGAGAGAAGAGAATGGCACGTGGCAAGGTCAAGTGGTTCAATGATGCGAAGGGATTTGGTTTTATCGTCCAGGAAAGCGGACCGGATGTGTTCGTCCACCACACGGCGATTGTTGCCGAAGGGTTCCGGTCACTCGCCGAGGGGCAGGAGGTCGAGTTCGAGATCGTTCAGGGTCCGAAGGGCCTGCAGGCAGCCAACGTCCGCAAGGTGTAACCACCCAAGCACTCACTCCAACGTATGACACGAGCGCGGCCGTCGCACCCGCGGCGCCGCGCCTCGTCTGCCGAGGTCACTCGGCTGCTCTCTGGCTGTCAGCTATCAGCTCTCATCTATCAGCACCAACGCGTGAAATCTGGAGGTTTAACCCGGCGATGCGGATGCGATGCTGACAGCTGACAGCAGAAAGCCAGCTTGCAACTGCGGGCCCTCGGCCTAGCGCCGGGCCAGACCGTCCAGCTCGCGCGCCAGCGCCGCCGCGGCCGCTTTGTGGCCCTCCCGGTTCCAGTGCCCGTCGAACTGATAATAAAGTCGCCGGGTCGCGGCTGCGCGCTCCAGATCCGGGTGCACGGTCAGAACCGGCACGCCGGCCGTTCGACCCCAGGCCGCCAGCCTTTCCTCGGGTCCCCCGAAGTCGAAATCGGCCGCGCGCAGGCCATAGGCGCGCAGCACCCGCGCGCGCACATCCTTTTGCACCTGCACCTTGGCCGGGACCACCAGCACCGCAAAGCGCGCGCCCTGCGCCCGCGCGGCCTGATCCATTGCCGCTAGCTCTGCCTCGGCCAGGCGCCACTGCGCCTCCTGCGCCGGGCTGGCCGCGCGGCGAAAGTAGGCCACATAATCGTCGAGCCCCTCCTCGGGCGTCATCCAGCCCGCGCGCACCGCCAGCGTCGCGATGCGGGGCCGCAGAAGGCTGTAGATACGCAGGTGCGAGACCATCCAGTCGTCGATTCGCTCGCCGGGCCAGGCCGGGGCGGGAGGCGCCGGTTTTTCGGACCGCGCCGGGGCCGCGGGCGCGGCCGGCGGCAGGGTCTCGAGCAGGCTGCCGTCGGCGCCCAGCCGGAACGTGGGCTTATTGTGCGACCAGCGAACCGGCGACACGTTGTCGATGAGGTCGTTGATGTAGAAGCAGGCCACCACGAGATCGGGCCGCAAGGCCAGCCCCTCGCGGCGCAACCAGATCAGCTCCTGGTCGGTGCCATAACCGGCCACACCCATGGACACCGTCTCCAGCTCGGGCAGGAGCCGCACCAGCTCGGCCGCGAACGTCTGCTCCTCCTCGACCCCCCAGCCAAATACGAACGAGTCGCCGACCAGCAGCACGCGACGGCGGCCAGAAGGAGGGCTTTTCGGAACCGGCGCCCCGCGCAGCCCCAGGTCGTTGATGCGCACATGGACCCGAAACTCGGGGCTCTCGAAGTCAGTCTCGACACCCGGCCGGTTGCGCCAGCCCAGGATCGGATCGGGCATGTGCAAGAGACCGGCGTGCCGGTGGGTCAGCACACGCCGCGCCCAGGTGTTTTCGGCGACCGGGTCGGCCCGCGTGAACAGGCGCGCACCCAGCTCGAGCAGCGCGAGGCCGAGAATCAGGCCCACAAGGATCATCGTGAGCGCGCGCAATAGGCGGAGAGGCTTTCGCATACCGGTGTCTGCGCCGCAGGATGATACGGGTGTGCCGGCGCGACGGCAAGCACCGAGGTCACGCCCCTTCCCGCTGCGGTCCCCGTACGTTAGGATGAGGCCGTGGGGAGGTGAGCATGGCCGAGCGAACCGTCGGCGACATCATGACCACCCAGGTGGTGACCGCCAGCACGGAGGACGAGGTGGCCGACCTGGCCAAGCGCATGGCAAAAGAGCGCATCTCGTGCGTTGTGATCGTGGGGGGACGCAAGCCGGTCGGGATCGTCAGCGAGCGCGACGTGGTGCGTGCGGTGGGCGAACGGCCCGGGATGATCGTGGGCATGAAGGCGCGCGAAATGATGTCCTCGCCCGTGGTCACTCTGACCCGGGACACCACGGTGGTGGAGGCGCGACGCATGATGATCGAGCGCCACTTCCGGCGCTTCCCGATCGTCAACGCGGACGGCCATCTGATCGGGCTCATCACGCAAACCGATATCCTGCGCGGGTGAAGCGTGCGCAAAACTCACACGTGTCCCAAGTGCGATCGTCGAGAGGTCGTGTATGTGCCGCGCATCCTGGACCGGGCGGGCAGCGACATGCATCCGCTGGCTTTGTGGGTGGGCGTCCGGCGGCGCACCGAGGCGGGCAAGGAGAAGCTCGAGTACGACGCGCCCTTCGGGCAGCTCGAGGCCTTCGTGTGCCGACGCTGCGGCTACACGGAGCTGTACGTGGCCGACGTCGAGCGGCTCAAGCTCGAGGACCTGCCGGGTGCGGTCGTGCTCAAGGGGCCGGAGGACGAGGGGCCGTATCGGTAGGCTTGAGGCGCGAGGCCCGAGGCCCAAGGCGTGAGGCTTGAGGCCTCTCGGTGCCCACGGTACGATCAAATCAGGTGAAGCGTTACGCCTTCGTCGACTGGTTCCGCGGGCTGGCGTGCGTGCTCATGTTCCAGACTCACGCCTATGACTCCTGGACTGCCGCGGCCTCGCGAAACGGCTGGCTGTGGTGGACCTCGCGCCATCTGGGCGGCTTCCCGTCGCGGCTGTTCCTGCTCCTGGCCGGGGTCTCGCTCATGTTGCGCTTCGACGGCGACCGGCGGCGCGGTGTGGCCGTAGCCGCCTCGCGCGCCGGCGCAGCCAAGCGCGGGCTCGAGGTGCTGGCGCTCGGCTTCGGGTTCCGCCTGTTCGAATGGGTGCTGGCGGGCGCAGGCTGGTCGTATGTGTCCGACATCTGGCGCGTCGACATCCTGAACTGCATCGGCCTGTCCCTCATCGTGGCCGCCTATGTGGCCTCGCCCAGCGACCTCGAGGAGGGTCGCCTTCCGCTCCGAACGGCCGCGGTCGCGCTGGCGGTCGTGTTCCTGACCCCGTTCGTCGAGCGCCTGCACTTCCCGGCCTGGGCGCCCCGCCCCCTCACGGCCTACCTGGCCGGCTCCAAGCCGGTCGCCTTTTTCCCGCTTTTTCCCTGGCTGGCGTATGTGCTGGCGGGCTGCGTGGCGGGCGCGGTCTGGGTGCGCGCCGCTCGCGCCGACAAGCTCGGCCGCGCCATGGCCTGGACGACCGCAGTCGGCCTCGGCATGGCCCTGATCGGCCAGCTCGGGCATCGCACGGGCGTGCCCTTTTACAGCTTCGGGGACAACCAGGCGCCGCCCACGTCACCGACTGCTTTCTTCTACCGCACCGGCATGTGCCTCGTGGGTGGGGCGCTGGCTTATCTGGCCACGCGGGGCGCCGATCCGGCCAAGTTCTCGTGGCTGCGCCAGCTCGGCCGCACGTCGCTCTTTGTCTACTGGATCCACGTCGAGCTGGTCTACGGTCACCTGTCCGATCCGATCAAACGCAAGCTGAGCATGCTGTCGGCCAGCCTGCTGCTTATGCTTCTGACCATGCTCATGGTCCTGCTGTCGATCTGGCGCACCGAGCGCTTCGACAAGTGGCGGCGTGCGCGGCTTGCCGCTACGGCAGAAGGCACCGCTCGAAGTAGCGCCGGGTGACGTCGATCGCGTCCAGCTTCTGCTGATAGGGCCCGAAGGTGTGATCGCCGCCGTGAACCACGTGCAGGATCCCGGGCACGGTTTGCAGCGCGGCCTGCGGATGGCTGAGCGGCAGCGAGTCCTTTTCGCCGTGCACGCACAGGAGCGGGCCCCGATAGCTGGCCAGCGCGGCCAGTGGATCAGCCTGGCGGATCTCGAGCCAGAAGGGCGTCCCGGCGGCATAGCCGCGTGCGCCCGCGCCCAGATCCCAGGTGAAGATCTCGCCCGGACGCGCGATGGTGGCCCACAGGGCCAGCGCAGTCACCCGCTCGCTGGCCGCGATCATCTGGGCGACCACCGAGCCCAGGCTGAGCCCCAGCAGGCCCACCCGCTTGCCGTCGACGCCCGGGCGGCGGCGCATGTACTTGAGCGCCGCGCGCGCATCCGCGATCTCGGACGACAGGGTCATGTCGCCGAACTCGCCGTCGGAATCGCCGCTGCCCCGAAAGTCGAAGCGTAGGCAATGCAGGCCCGACTCCGCGAGCGCTCGCCCGAGCAGCACGAACAGGCGCCCTTCTTCAATTCGGCTGCCCGAGAACCCGTGCAAGAGCAGCACAGCGGGCCGCCTGTGCCGCCCCCTGGGCGCGCGCGCCCGGTGCCACACCCCGCGCAGCCCGCGTGCGAACTCGACCTGGCTTTCCACGGCGGCAAATCCTATCATTTCCAGCGTGCAGCGCGGCACCATCGAGATCCTGCGCGTCGAGTCTTCAGCTCTGCGCAAGAACCCCCTTCACGATCCGGACGTGCGCGAGGTGCCGGTCTACGTGCCCTCGGCGGCCGGCCGGTCGGGCGCGCGCCTGCCCACGATCTACTGCCTAGCCGGCTACACGGGCGGCGGCCGCTCGTGGCTCAACTTCGTTCCCTTCGGGGAAAACCTGCCCGAGCGCATGGATCGGCTGATCGCCGAGGGCGCCCCGCCGGCGCTCCTGGTCATGCCCGACTGCTTCACGCGCCTGGGCGGCTCGCAGTACGTGAACTCGCCCGCGATCGGAAACTACGAGAGCCATCTGGTCTCCGAGCTCCTGCCCCTGGTCGACCGAACGTTCGTGCCCGCCGACATGCGCGGGCTGCTCGGAAAATCATCCGGCGGCTACGGCGCGCTGGTTCTGGCCATGCGCCATCCGGCGCTGTTTCACGCGGTGGCCTGCCATGCCGGCGACATGTACTTCGAGTGGAGCTACAAGCCCGCGCTGCCGAAGCTGGCGCTGGCGATGGCGCGAACGGGGGGCCTGGCGGCCTGGCTCGACAGCGTGCTGGCCAAGCCCAAGAAGAGCGGCGACGACCTTTACAACCTGTCGACCCTGTGCGCGTGCGCGGCCTATCTGCCCGACGCCAGCTGGCCGCTTGGCATCCGGGTGCCCTTCGACCTCGAGACTGGCGAGCTCGACGAGACGGCCTGGCGCCGCTTCTGCGCGCACGACCCGATCGAGCTGGCGTCGCACCACGCGGCCGCCCTGCGCTCGCTCAAGCTGCTGTTCTTCGATGCCGGCGCCAGCGACGAGTACCACCTGCAGCTGGGTGCGCGCGTTCTGGCCAAGCGTCTACGCGAGCTGCACGTCCCGTTCGAGCATGAGGAGTTCCCGGACAGCCATCGCGACACCGCCTACCGCTACGATGTCTCGCTGCCCAAGCTCGGCCGCGCCCTCACCAGCCCCTAGGGCGCTTCAACTTCCTGGCTTTAGGCTTGGGCCAGAGCCTGGCCGGCCTGCGCGCGCGCGGCGATGAGCTGCATCACGTACGGGACCCCGACCAGCACCGTGTTCAGCGTCGGTGCCAGCTGCGCCGACAGGCCAAAGAGAAGCACCGCCGCCCGCTCCACGAAAAACCACCCGTCCGGATACTCGACCGCCCGCATCAGCTCGCGCAGCTCGCGCCGATCCACTCCCGGATCGGCCAGGGCACGCGCGGTCTCGGGCTTGATCTTGCCGAAATCACGCAGATCCAGCTTGAGCAGCTTCTCGAAATACCTGCGCACTGTGCGCTCGAGCAGCGCGCGGTTGCCGTCCCGCGCCATGAAGCCCATCTTGTCGATGCCACCCACCACCGCGTCGTCGTTCCGAGTGACCAGCCCCCGCAGCACGTCGAGCGCGCCGTCGAGCAGATGGTCGGGCACGGTCGAAGCCGCCCCGAAATCGAGGACCACGATGCGCGGCGGCGTTCCGGGTTGCACCAGGAAGTTGCCCGGGTGCGGATCCGCGTGGAAGAAGCGATCGAGAAACAGCTGCTTGTAGAACGCCTTGACCAGCCGGCGCGCCACCGCCTCCGGGTCCACGCCGGCCGCTCGCAGCTCGGAGGCGCGGCTGATCTTGATGCCATGCATGAAGCTCATGGTCAGCACGCGGTCAGTCGTCAGATCCCAGCGCACGCGCGGAAACACCAGGTCGGCCTCGCCCTCGAAATTTCGGGCCATGCGCTCGATGCAGCGGCCCTCGTGCACATAGTCGGTCTCGCGCCTCAGCAGATCCTGCAGCTGATCGACCACCTTTTCGACGCCCGAGACGGGCACGAAGCGCCGATACACTCGCATCGCCATCCGCAGCACGCGCAGATCGACTGCGATGATGGCGCTGACGTTCGGATACAGCACCTTGACGGCAACCTCCTCGCCATCGGCAGTGCGTGCGCGGTGAACCTGGCCGAGCGAGGCCGCGGCCATCGGCGTTTCGTCGAACTTGGCGAACACATCCCGCGGCGGGCGGCCCAGCGAGCGTGTGAAGCTGCGCTCGATCTCGTGAAACGGATGCGGCGGCACCGCGTCCTGCAGCGACTCCAGCTCCTCGGCAAACGCGCGCGGCAGGAATGTGCCCATGATCGAGAGCACCTGGCCCAGCTTGATGTAGACCCCGCGCAAACGCAGAATGCCGCGCAGGAGTCGCCGCGCGTTGCGTCGATGGAGCCTGCGTGCGCGCGCCCGGACCCAGGCCCGGCGCCGCCCGAAAACACGCAAAAGCCCAATCTGCAGGAGATACGATATGAGGATGGTGGCGAACAGGGCGGCCGCACGCAGGAAGCGCACGAGCAGGGTCACGGCCCTTTCAGGATAACCGATTGCCGCAGACTGTCACTCAGGTGACGCAAAATGGCACTCCGAATCCTGGCGCTGGAGAAAATCCGCAACAAATTCGTGTGTTAGGCGGGCATGTCAGTTGCAGACATCCATACCGGATGCGCGTCCGGCAGGGCTTCACTCTGGTCGAGCTCATGATTGTGGTGGCCATCATCGGGATTCTGGCTGCGCTCGCACTGCCCGCGTTCATCCGCTACATCCGGCGTGCGCGCACGTCGGAAGCCACCATGAACGTCCGCAAGCTCTACGATGCCTCGGTCGCCTATTACGAGGCCGAGCACACCGATCGCGCGGGCTCGATTCTGGCCAAGCAGTTTCCGGCGTCGACCGTGCTCACGCCCTCGTCGCGCTGCTGCTTGTTCGAAGGCTTCAAATGCGCGCCCGATCCCACGCTGTGGCAGGACTCGGCCGGCTCCTGGGCCGCGCTCAACTTCTCGGTCGACGATCCTTTCTTTTACCAGTACCAGTACGACGCCAGCGGAACCGACACCTCTTCCCAGTTCACCGCGCACGCGTTCGGCGATCTCGACTGCGACAACATCTACTCGACCTTCGAGCGAACCGGTCACGTGGATGTGCAGCACAACGTCAACGGCGGCGCCGGGCTCTATATCAATAACGATACTGAGTGAGGGTTACGATTGAGGCTTGAGGCTTGAGGTTACGGGGCGTCGATGGGGCGTTCGCCGCCTCGGACCTCGCGGATGACCGCATCGATGAGCAGCGCGGCAAATCGGATGACGTCGTTGCGCTCGAAACCCTGCTCGGCCAGAAGAACGCGCATGCGGCGCGCCAGATCCTCGGTCTCGAGCCCGGCTTCCATGGTTAGTCCTTGAGCAGGCGCTGCTCGGCGCGCGCAGCCAGCATCAGATGAACCATCACGATGGCGGCGCCCAGCGTGTAATCGGCCAGCCCCCTCGTCACCCTGATCAGCCTCCGCATGAGTCAGAACCTCCCTCCTACACCCAAGTTCTACGCTTCCAATATTGCGTCCGTGTTACGTCCGCGAAAAATCGTCGTAACTCGCTGTGAAACGCTGTGAACGGGGCCCGAACCCTACGCCAGATCTCAGTGGATGTAAATGGGATTCGCGTAAATCCAGACAAATTCGTGCAGTAGATCCGGGGCCGCGTAGCCCATGTACGGCTTCAGGTGA
The DNA here is from genome assembly GCA_035258845.1 of Polyangia bacterium. GTDB lineage: Bacteria > Myxococcota_A > Polyangia > JAHFDS01 > DATFWX01 > DATFWX01. Next base: position 37,417 of record DATFWX010000108.1, read on the forward strand.
TTGGGCGTGATGCGGACCTCGGCCCGGTAGGCGCCGGGCGCGCTGGCGGAGAGGCGCAGTGGGGCCGCGCCGTCGCCGCTGGCGACCTCGGTCGAGCCGCTGGCGTCGACACGCAGGATGCGGGTGCGTAGGAGCGGGCGCTCGAGGCCCGGAGCCAGCATCACCTGGGGGGCCTCCAGCACCAGCGTGGGCCCGTCGGCCGCATTCGCGCTGTCGCCCATCTCGACCACCCCGCTGGCGGTTTCGGCGCGGAAGTCGAACCCGATCGGCAGGCCAAACAGCTCGAAGGCGCCGTAGCCGCGGCCGCGCACGAGCGCGTCCTTGAGCGCCTGGGGCGTCACCTCCGGCACCAGCAGCTGATCGGAGAACCAGCGCAGCACCCGGCGGTAGGAATCGCCGCGCTCGTGATCGCGCAGCTCGACCGGAACCGCGTTCTCGTGCGCGTCGGCGCCCACCGTGCCCGTGATGTGGCGGCCCTCGCCGAGCAGAGTTTCGAACTTCGAAAGCTCGGCCGGGTTTTCTTCGAAGATGGCCAGGAACGCCAGGTCGGGCTCAGGCCCGTCGACGCGATTGGACAGAAACGGCGACAGGCGCATGATGGGCGCGGTCGGATCGAGCCCCATCGCCGTGCGGATCCGGGGGTCGATGTTGGCGTGCAGGTTGTAGACTTCCATGGCCTCGGGTGCCACGTCGCGCAGCTGAGCCAGGTCGTGCCCTTCCCCGTGCGCGACCACCACCACCGCGCCGTGCTGGCGCAGAAGATCCGCGGTCGCCCGGTCGGTGCCGCTCATGATCTGGTGGCGCGTGGTGGCATCGGCCGCAACATGCTCGACAAGGCCCGCCGGCATGAGGTCGTTCTCGCCGCCCACCATCGCGAGCACCTGCGAGCCATCGGGGCAGGCGAGCCACGAGGCCACATGCCGCCCCATCGCGTCGGTGACTGCCTGGTCGCCCGGCTGGGGCAGAAACAAGGTGTCCCAATCGTGGTCGCACATGGACGTCGCGTGATCGGTCAGGAACGCGTAGTCGAGGTGGATCGTGCACAGCGCGTCGCGCAGATCCTGGAAGCAGGGCTGGGCCGCCATGCCGCCGGGCAGCGGATCGTTGTCGCAGGCGTCGTGCGAATAGACCGAGTGCAGGTGGACCATCCCGCGGACCGAACGCAGCCCGCGGCGCATGGGCAAGACGTCACCGGTTCTCGGCAGGCTCTTGGACCAGGCGGGGGGCGCAGGGGGCGCGGGGGCTGGCGGCCGATCATCCCCGCACCCAGTCAGAAGAGACACTAAGCTAATCGCAACTAAGCTACGCACCTAGGGTCCTCCCCAACTACGAATAGCGTTTCTTGAGCAGGTAACTTACCGCATCCTTGGCGCACTTGTCACAATAACCGTAGCGCTCGCGCAAATTTTTGAGCGTCACCTCCACCCGCTCGCGCGGCTCGCGGTCCAGCCGGGCCGGGCCCTCCTGGAGGTAAATCATGATGTCTTCTTTGGTTTTCTTGAGCACCTTCTTGCGCTGCTCGAAGTAGCTTTCACGCAGTGCGGCAAAGTGCTTGGGGAAGACCTCCCCGTAGGGAGGCTTCTGATTGGGGTGATCGAGCGACCAGGCACCGATGCGCGCAATCACCTCGTGCCGGAAATCGTCCTTCTTGGCCCCCACGCCGAGCGTCTTTTCGACCTCGCTCATCAGCTCTTCGTCCGGATCCTCCATGCGGCCCGTGATGGGATTGCGGAGCTTTTCCTTCTTAACCCAGTGCGAGACGTTGGACACGTAGCGCTCGAAGAGCTGCGTGTACTGCTGCTCCTCGACCAGGCCCATCGAGGATCGAACCTCCTCATCGATCAGATCGAGGTAGCGCTCGCGCACCACGTAGATGAACTTCTTGTTCTCGTGATAGCCGCCCGGCAACGGCTCCTGCTTCAGGAACTCGTATACGGTGACATTCTTGACCAGCTCCTCCATCTCGTCGAACACGCCCAGTGGCGAGACGCACGCGTAGCGCGGGTTCTGGGCGGCATTCAGGATGAGCACCTTGATCTCGCGCGGCGAGGCGCCGGTGCGTCCCTCGTAATTGGGATAGGCGTCCGACTCGCCCCAGATCTTGTCGATGTTGGCCAAGAGCTCCTTGGCCTGCTCGCCCGACAGGCTGTCGGGCGCCAGGCCGCGCGCGTACAGCTCGGCCTTCTCGACCGGGGTCAGCTTGGAGACCAGGTCGGCCAGGCCCTTGGTGTACTTCTCGGGCAGAGGCTTGCGCATCCGCGTCAGCGTGGCCCACAGCGCGGCCACGGTCATGGTGTGGGGCGCGATGTGCTTGCCCACGCTCTGCGGCCGCACCTGCATGTCGTAGATCTCGCGCTCGACCCAGTAATCGAGAAGATACGGTACGCGCACCAGCTCCAGACGGCCCTTGAACGACTGGAACTCGGGGATCTCTTTGAACACGGCCAGGTGACCCTCGTTGGAGCTGCCGAAGAAAACCTGGTCCAGGTAAAGCATCGCGTTGTCGAGCGAAACCCGGCTCTGCTCGACGGTGGCGAGGAGATACTTGTAAGCCTCGAGCGGCCGCTTGAGCAGGTCCGAGTACTCGATCAGGCCTCGGTTGGCATCGACCAGCTCGCCCGCGTACTCGTACAGCGAGACCGACTGCAGGGCCGAGGGCAGCGAGCCAAACGAGCGGTCGATCGTGATCTGACGCGTGCGCGCGTCGACCGCCATCTGGGGCTCGATGGTGACCGCGCCCTCGCGATAGCGGCGCGACATGTAGAAACGCTCGACCTGGACGTGCCGCAGCACTTTCAGGTAATCGCCCTTGTAGGCCGACAGCAGGGCCTCGTAGATCTGGCGATTGCGCGGGCCCAGCTCGCCATAGAGGATGTAATCGGGCGGCACCAGCGTGGTCTCGCCGGCCTGGGCCAGCCGCTCGCTGATGAGCTCGACGCGCCGCGGCTGCGGGAGCACGAGGAGCGGGTGGTCGCGCAGCTCGTCGATCAGCTTGGCGTCGATCAGCTCCTCGTCGAGGTTGGCGTAGCTGTCGCTGACGTCATAGCCGCGGTCGGAAAAGCCGATCCCGCCGCCGCGCTGCACCTTGGCCGACGGAAAGATCCAGTTGAACCGATACAGCGCGCCCTCCTCGGTGGTCGAGTAGTACTCGAGCGCGCGGATCATGCACGCGATGAACGTGGACTTGGCGGAGCCGTTGGGACCATGCAGAAGGATGAGCTTATTGACGCGGCCCTCGCGCACGAAATTGCCGAGGATGCGATACACGCGGTTCTGTACTTCCTCCTGGCCCACCAGCTTGTCGCGGCCGTTGTCCCAGGGCGCGTCGAACAGCTTCCAACGGATGGCGGCCCCCCGCGGGAAGTCGATCTTCTGGCTGCCGAAGTGATCGAACACATCGTGCAGGTACTGGGCGGCGTTGCGGAGCTGCTGGCGCGGGTGCGCGCAGAACAGATTGAAGTACTCGCCGAACGACATCACGCGCCGGTTGCGTGCGAACGAGTCGCGGATCTCGGCGCCAATCGAGGCCAGCTTGTTCAGGTTGTCGTCGCCCATGCTCAGTTTGCCAGCACCTTCCAGGTCAGGCCGTCGCGGACCGGCCAGCAGTCTTTGTCGGTGCAGACCGCGAAGCGCGCGCGCGCGGAAAAGTCGTGCAATCCCGGCTTGGCGGCCGAGAAATCGACCTCGAAGCGGGCCTCGCCCTCGCTGAACGGCTTCGCGTCCGGCTTGGCCAGCCTGTCCTTGCCCAGCTTCACGTCGGGCGCGCTGAGAGCGATCTCGAGCGGGAATTCCTGGTTGATGTGGAAGCCGGCCGCCGGCTTGATGACGATGCGGAAGCTCGACTTGGCGCCCACCTTGACCTCCTTGGGCGCATCGACGTCGAGCGTGTACTTCTTGGCGGTGGAAGGCACCGGCGTGGGTGCGCTCTGGGCCTTGCTACAAGCGAAAACGAGGAAGAGCGAAAGGGCACAGTGTCTCATCGCGACCAGTCTAGCACGGTCGCCCGCGGATCAATCAGGGACCGGCTTTGGCGCGGATCTGGGCCAGCTTGGCGCGCTGGGCGTCGGTCAGGAGGTTCTTGATCCGGATGAGGAGGCCCAGATGCGCGCGTTTGACCTCGCGCTCCAGGCCCATCACCTTGTCGGCCTGCGCCAGCGCCTTGGACTCGTCGACGCGCGGGGGATCGAGCAGCTTGCCGAGCTGTTCGACCGCGGCCTGGAGCTGCCACTGGAGCTGCAGGATCTGGCTTTGCGCCTTCTCGACCTCCTTGAGGATGGCGGCGCGCTGCTTGTCGTCGACGCCCAGCTCCTGCTGGTTCTGCATGATGAGCTCGGGCGGAAACAGCTTCGATCCGATCGGGTCGTCGGGCGGAGGCCCAGGCGGCCCGGCCGCGGTCAGGAGAAGCAGGCTCAAAAGGCTGATCATGGCCAGAGTCCTTTCGTATCGAACCGAGGCGTTTCGCGCCACAGATCCGCGCCCGGTGTGTCGAGGAGAAAATCGAGCGGCGCGCGCGCGGGCAGGCGCAGCTCGACCAGGGGCGGCGGCGGGGACTGCTGCCGCAGGCGCGAGAGAAAGAACAGGGCAGCCGCGGACGCGAGAAGGCCGGCCACGAGCACGAGCGGGGCCCGGCTGCGCCGCGGCTCCCGCGCGAGCAGGCGCTCGAGCGACGGCGGCGCATCGGCCTGGTGCGCCTTCTCGATCAGCTCCCGCAGCTTCTCGTCACCGCTCATCTGATTCCTTCGCGTCTCGCTCCGGCGCGGCTCGGCGGCTCGGCTGGCTCGGACGAGCCGGGCGCGCTTCCCTGTGTTCGCACTCCGCTCGCAAGCCTCGAAACCCCGCGCCTGCGCTCGCCGCTCATCGTAGCCGCTCCGCCAGCCGTTTCTTGCCCCGCTCATAGTGTACGCGCGCCGCGCCCAGCGACACACCCATCACCAGCGCCGCCTGCTCGATGGTCAGGTCGTGATAGAAGACCAGGTCCAACACCTCGCGCTGCCGCGCCGCCAGGGCGCTCAGCGCAGCCCGGATGCGCAGCACGTCCGGATGGACCGGGACGGTCGGATCCGGCGCCGCCCCGGTCCGGGCTTTCAGGCGCAAAAGGCCCAGCGTTGCAACCAGCTTGCGGCGGCGCCGGTCGGCTGCGGTCTTGCGGATGACGGCAAACAGGAAGGTCTTGAAGGTCGCTCGTTCGCCGAAGCGGGCCCGTCCCTCGAGCAGCTTCAAATAGGCCGTTTGCAGCACGTCTTCCGCCTCCTGCCGGTCCCAGCGGCAGCACGCCAGCGCCCAACCGAAGCTTCGCGGGTGCAGCGCGGCCATCTCGCGTTCGAGCGCGGCTCGGTCCATGCACCCCGACCCATCGTCTCACAGGTCGGGCGGCAGCGGATCCGGATACACGCAGGCGGCCGGATCGCCTTCGCTCGCGCCATCGGGCGCGCGGTAAAAGACGCGCGCGAAGGCATCGTTCCAGCACTCGCTGGCCATGCCGCCGGTCACATTGGCATCGGCACGGCCGGCGCCGCCGGGCGTCCAGCGCGAGCGCACGATGGCATCGGGCGTGGCGAACCGGAAGTCGCCCGCGCCGTTGGCCGCTTGATCGTAGCGGTAGTCGGCGGGCGGGATCCCTTCGGGCGCGACCTGGAACCGCACCGAGCCGCCCGCGGGCGTCATCGCGAAGGAGGCCTGGGCCGCGCCCCCGCGCGGCACCGCCACCGGATCGAGCGCGTGCGCCGCCTGCAGGTCCAACTGAAAGCTGCCCGCGTTGCGGTCGGGCGCCGGAGTCGAGGCGCCCTGGACCAGGGGCTGGAATGCGGCCTCGTCCGCGCTCAGCTTGGGCCGCCCGTCCAGGTGAAACGCATAGTCGCCCGGCGCCACCCGCGCCACCACCAGCCGGTAGTTGACGGGCGAGAGCGTGGGCGTGAAGGGACCCCACATGGCCTGGTCGGGCCCGACCGCGCTGGGCGGGCTCTGCGCGATGCTCGAGATGGTGCCGGCCACGCTTCCCACCTGGCCGTTGAGCTGCGCGCTGGCGATGCGCGTCAGCGCGTAGAATTCGGCAATCTGGCCGATGAGAGCCGAGCTGTGCACCCCCACCCCACCGCTGCTCGCGCGGGTCGCGCCCCCGGCGCCGGGCACACCAATCTCGAGCGCATAAGCGGGCGGTAGCGCGGCCCGGAACTCGGCCGCAGACGGCGGATCGGCTGCACAACCCATTGCCAAGGCAGACGCGAACAGGAATGGTTTCATAGGGTCTTCTCCTTTCTACCCTGGTGTGGTCGCTCGAGGCGGGTCGCCATATGACACCGTCGTCTGATAAAATAAGAGCGTGCCGCGCGCTCAGCAGCTGGGGCGCTATCACCTCCTCGACCGCATCGCATTCGGCGGTATGGCCGAGATCTACCGGGCCAAAACCTTCGACGAGCGGGGCGAGCAGCACATCGTGGCCGTCAAAAGGGTGCTGGGTCACCTGGCCGAGGATGACGACTTCGTGCAGATGCTGGTCGACGAGGCCAAGATCTGCGGCACCCTGCGCCATCCCAACATCGCTGCCATCTACGAGTTCGCGCGCTCGGGCGAGGACTACTTCATTGCGATGGAGTATGTGGACGGCAAGGACTCGCGCACCATCTTAGACCGTTGCCGGCAGCTCGGCCGCACCATCCCGGCCCAGCATTGCGGGTACATCGCGTGGCAGGTCGCAGAGGCGCTCGAGGCCGCGCACACCCAGCACGATGGGCTCGGGCGTGCCATGCGCATCATCCATCGCGACATCTCGCCGTCGAATCTTCTGTGCAGCTACACCGGCGAGGTCAAGCTGTGCGATTTCGGCATCGCCAAGGCGACTCTGTCGCGCGTGCAGACCAAGACCGGGGTCATCAAGGGCAAGGTCAAGTACATGAGCCCCGAGCAGGCCATGGGGCGCAAGCTCGACCACCGGTCGGACCTGTTTTCGCTGGGCACGGTGCTGTACGAGCTTCTGACCGGCCATGCGCCGTTTCAGGCGCCTTCCGAGATGGAGCTTCTGTTTCGGGTGCGCGACGCCAAGTATCGACCTCTCCACGAGCTCTTGCCGACGGTGCCGAACCGGCTGGAGGCGGTCGTGGAGCGGGCTCTGCAACGTGCGCGCAGCGCGCGCTTCCAGAGCGCGCGCGAAATGGGCGATGCGCTGCGGGGCTTCCTGACCCACGATGCTCCGCGCTACAAGCGCAGCCATATGGGGCGCTTCCTGCGCGACCTGTTCGCCGAGGAGATCGAGCACGAGCTGCGGCGCATGGAGGCCTACGTGGTCCACCCCGGCGACGCCACCCAGGTCGGCGAAAACCTGATCGCGGACGTTCTGGGGCCGGACGCGATGTTCCGCCGCTTCTCGCCGGTGGCCGGCGACTTCCACGCCTCGCCCACGCAGCTGCCCACGCGCGCCTTCCCGCGCATCGAGGACAACAAGCTGCCGACGGGCCGAGACATGCACACGATCGAGACCGTGATCCTGGATCGCAACCGGGCGCCCACGCGCGCGAGCGGACGGCCGCGGCGCCGGATCCTGGATGCGGCGTTTCATCAGGCCGATACCAAGATCATCCGGGTGCGCGAATCCGATGCCCGCTCGACCAGCAGCCCGCGAACCCCGAGCCGTCCCCGAAAACCCTGAGCCCCCTCAAGCCTGACGCCTCAAGCCTGACGCCTATTCGATATCGTTGTTGACGTACATGCCCCAGCCCCCGGTGACCGTGCGATCCGAGCTCACCGAGCCAATCCGCTCGAAGGTCGACGTGAGGCTGTCGCAGTCGAGGTCCCCGTAGGCGCCCGCGCGGAAGGTGGCCGACGAATCGGTTCCCGACGACAGATAGCCATACTGATAGTAGTAGGGATCCTGCTCGGAAAAATTGAGCGCCATCCAGATGGGGTTGTCCCATTGCGTAGGCGTGGGGATGCACTTGCCGCCGACGCTGCCCACCGCCAGGCAGCAGCTCGTGCCGGGCGTGTAGAGCTGACCGGATCCGGGAAACTGCCGGGGCACGATGCTGCCCGCGCGATCGGTATGGTCGGTCTCAAAGTAAGCCACCGACGCGTCGTACAGCTTGCGGACGTTGAACGAGGCCTCCATGGTCTTGGAGCGCCGCACATATCGCATGTAGGAGGGGATGGCCAACGCGGCCATGATGCCCACGATCGCGACTGTGACCATGAGCTCGATCAGAGTGAATCCTGGCGCTTCCTTCCGCACGTTTCCCTCGCAAATCAGTGTAAGTGAAGTTGCAAATGGCGCCTAGGGGCCCGCGAAGCGCAGGTCCAGATCGCGACGCTGCTCGCCGGGCAGGACCGTGACCTCGGTCTCGGCGGCGCGATCGCCCGCGCGCGCGTGCACGGTGAGCGTACCCGGCTTGACCCCCCGCAGCACGAACTCGCCGCGCCCATCCGTGCTCGCGCTCGAGCCGCCCGCTTCCACGGTCGCGCCCGCAACCGGATCCCCCCGGCCATCGAGCACGCGGCCCGCAACCGTGGCCGAAAGCTCCAGCTCCACGACCAGCTCGCGCGCATCGGGCGGCAGGGCCACGTCGGCGGGCGCATAACGCGCCGCCTCCACGTGCACGATGCCGCCGGCAAAACGAGTGCGCGCGCCCCGGATGATCCCGCCCGTGCGCGCATCGCGCACCAGGACCGGAACTGGCGGCGGCACCGTCGGGCCAGCCAGTGCAGGCGCCGCCCCACCGTCGGGAATCGGAGGCAAAGGCGACAGCGCAACCGTGATGCCGGCGGTGTGAGCGGCCACCACGAGCTCGAGCTCGCCGCGCGCCCGGCCCGGGATCTCGGCCACCACCAGCGCGGGCCCGGCCGGCACCCCGTCGATCGCGAAGCGGCCGGCCGCCCCGGCCCGCGCGGAGGTCGCGACCGCAAGTTGCAGCCGCGCCGCCTCGCGCGCGGTCGGCAGCGGCCCCGTATACACGCCCAGCTCACCCACTGGCCGCCAGGCGGGCGCGACCCCGGCTCCATGCGCGGTCACCACGCTGACCAGCGCGCCCTCGGCCGGCGCGCCCTGCGGATCCAGCACCTGACCGGTCAGCCGGTAGGTCGGCGACGCGGCATCGACGGGCGGCCCGGCCCGGCCGTCGCCGGCAGCGGGTCCGGGACCGCGCACGATGGCGGGTCGCGGCGCCGGGGCGCGCAGCCGCGAGGCCACCACGGACACCGTCACCGCGACCCCCGCGACCGCGGCCAAAACCACTTGCCAGCGCTTCCAGGCCATGTTAGATGTCACCGGTTTCGGCAGGGAGATCCGTCATGGCAGCGATTTGCGAAGTGTGTGGGAAGCGCCGCAACGTGGCCCATTCGGTGAGCCACTCGAACATCAAGACCAAGCGGGTCCAGCGGCCCAACCTGCAGCGCGTGCGCGCACTGGTCGAGGGCCGAGCCCGCCACATCCGGGTCTGCACGCGCTGCCTGCGCTCGGGCAAGGTGCTCAAGGCTCCCACGACACGCGCCCAAGCATAGCTGAAGTCAAAAGTCGAAAGTCGAAAGTTGAAAGAATCTGGACCGGGTTCCACCCGTTCCGGACTTTTGACTTTGGACTTTCGACTTTCGACTTATGCTAGCATGGCGCTCCGATCGCCCATGAACGTCGAGGAGGTGTTCGAGCGCGTCGCCCCCGCCATCGTGGGCGTGCAGGCGGGGCCGGGGCTCGGGTCGGGATTCTTCCTGGATCGCCGCGGCCTTGCGGTGACCAACCGGCACGTGGTGGGCTCCGAGCCCGAGATCGTTCTCCAGCTCCAGGATACGGTTGAGGTCCGGGGTAAGGTGGTCCGCTCGCTGCGCTCGCTCGACCTGGCGTTCGTGCTGGCCGAGGACCAGGGCGCATCGACTGCGCTCGAGCTGGCGGCCCCCGAATCGGTCAAGGTGGGCCAGGAGGTGATCGCGATCGGCCATCCGCGGGGCCTGTACAACACGGTCACGCGCGGCATTGTGTCCTCGCTGGGCCGACTCATCGGCGGCACCAAGTACCTGCAGACCGACGCCGCCATCAACCCCGGCAACTCGGGCGGTCCGCTCATCAACGAGCACGGCCAGGTGGTTGGAGTCTCGACGCTGATCCTGGCGGGCGCACATGGCATCGGGTTTGCGATCCCGACCGGGCCGCTGCAGAGCGCGCTTGCGGAGCTGCGCGCACGCTTTGACGAGCTCGACCGGCTGCGCTACTGCAACATCTGCGGCAGCCTCAACCAGCCCGAGCGCAAATACTGCGAGGTGTGCGGCGATAGCTTCAAGGGCCGCGCGGTCGAGCTGGATCGGCTGCGGCGCGCACAGGAGCAGGCCGGGGCCGGTGGCGACGCGAGCTCGGCGGCGGAGCCGGCCGCGGGCTGGTCGTGTGCAGCATGCAAGCAGGCCGGAGCCGGCAGCCGGCCGCGCTATTGCCCGCGCTGCGGGTCCATGCTCAGGGCGAGCGGGGGTTCATGATGGCTCTGTTCGGAGACAAACAGGAAAGCAACCTCAAGACCTGCCAGAAGATGGTCGAGTCGGTGATCAAGGAGCTGGGCCTGGACCCGGACGGGAGCCGGCTCGACACACCCGAGCAGAGCCGCCTGGCCTGGGGCCTGCGCTGCGGCTCGGCGGCCGTCTACGTATTTCTGCAGGCGGGCGAAAAGGAGAACTTCATCCAGGTGGTCTCGCCGGTGATGAAGATCCCGGAGCAAAACATTTTGCCGCTGTATCGGCGCCTGCTCGAGCTCAATGCCGAGGAGCTATCGGGCGCGGCCTTCGGGGTCAAGGGCGAGGACGTGGTGCTGACCATCGATCGGTCGACCACCGATCTCGACCGCACCGAGGTGCAGAGCATGATCACGCTGATCGGCGAGTACGCCGATCAATACGACGACGAGCTGGTGGGCGAGTTCGGCGGTCTGCGCCACTCCGACACCGGATAGGCCCGCGCCCGCTCAGTCGGGCTGGCGACGGCCGCGCACACCGGCCAGCTCGACCGCAGTGTGCAGCAGCCACGGCGT
>DATFWX010000109.1:0-4045 GCA_035258845.1 Polyangia bacterium
GGCGGGGGCGCCAGCGAAGGCCCGCGCCAGACCGTAAACACCAACCGGCAGCCCCGCCGCACCCGCGAGGAGCGGCTGCTGCACATTTACGCGACGCGCCCGCTCGCAGTCGCCGAACGCGCCATGAAGCAGGTCTTCGGCCGCCAGCGGCGCTCGAGCTTCTCGCATTCGAGCGGCCCGGGCGGTCCGCGCGGCCCCCGCTAACCGAGCCTACACCGTCAGCACGAGGCGCGTGATCTCGGCGGGTGCCCCGATCCGCATGGGCGGGCCCCAGTAGCCGGTTCCGCGGCTGACGTAGATCTGCGTGCGCTCGCCGTGCCGGTGCAGCCCGGCCAGATAGGGCTGAAACGCCAGCACGGCCAACCCGAACGGCCAGATCTGCCCGCCGTGGGTGTGACCGCTGAGCTGCAGCCCCACGCCGGCCGCAGCCGCTTCGCGGATTGCGCGGGGTTGGTGCGCGAGCAGGACCAGCTCGCGCTCGGGATCGCGGCCCCCAAGCGCCCGACCGAGATCGGGCCGCCCGGTCGGGTCGTCGACGCCCGCCAGATCGATCGACGCGCCCTCGGCACCCGCATCGCCGAGCGTCGTGCGCGCGTTGAGCAGAATCCGCCAGCCCATTCGCTGCACCTGCGCCAGCCAGGGCCGGATGCCCGCGTAGTAGTCGTGGTTGCCGGGAATGAAGAACACTCCGTAGCGCGCCTTGAGCGCTCCCAGCGGCGCCACCAGATCGGCAAGCTCGTCCACGCTGCCGTCGACCAGGTCGCCGGTCACCACGATGGCGTCGGCACGTTGCCGCGCGACCTCGGCCACCACCGACTCCACGAACCGCCGGCCGATGGTGAGCCCCACGTGCAGATCGCTCAGCTGCACCAGCGTAAGCCCGTCGAGCGCCCGGGGCAGCCGCTCGAGCTTGACCGGCACCTCGCGCGTCAGGATCTCGCCGCGCGCCGAGCGCACGGCCAGGATGGTCAGGCCGCCCGTGGCGGCGGCGGCGGCGCCGGCAAGCGCGCGCTTGACCAGAATGCGCCGGCCCGGGTCGAGCGGCCCGGCGTCCGAGCGCCACCAGGCCAGAAGCGCGCTGACGCCACGCGCGAGCAGGTACAAAAGGTCGAGGCTGGCCACCACGACCAGGAGCAGGAAGGCCGCGCCCAGCCACACGAACGGCAGCGCGCGCAACGCGTGCCAGCCCGCATCGCGGAATCGGCGCAACAGCAGGAACCCGAGCGGGATCGACAGGCACAGGGCGGCCATGACGAGCGCGCCCACGCGCGGCCAGGGCGCCGGCCAGGCCGGGTCGCGGAACAGGCGCGTCCAAACGTAGTAGTGCAGGCTGCCCAGGATGAGCGTCGACACCGCCAGGAAGATGACGAAGCGCATCAGACGCATTCCCGTTCCTGAAGGATGTGCCCGGTGAAGCGGGCGCGCAGGTAAAACCCACGCGGCAGCGCAAGCCGGGGCGTGCCGTCGGGACCCGGGGCCAGGCTGCGCACCCGCGCGTGAGCGGCCTTGGGTCGCACCTGGAGCGCGCGACCCCGATGCGCCGTCAGCTCGTCGATGGCGCCGATGGCGACGAGACCGGCCAGCTCTTCCCAGTCCTCACGCAAAACCTGCTCCTGAGCCGGCGAGGGGCGCCACAAGCGAGATGCGAGGATTCGATGGGGCGAATGCGCAAGGATGGGCACCCATAGCACGTGCGATAGCTTGGCTCGCACCCGCGAGGTCGGCCACTCTTCGTACGCGATCTCGAACGGCGCGATGGTGCACACGAAGGTCGACTCGCAAGGCCAGCCTTTTTCATCGACCGGGATGGTCTTGAGCTCGATGCCCAGCGGCTCGAAGTCGGGCCGGGGCGCCGAGCCCGCGCGGGCGCCCAGCGCGCGCTCGATGAGCTGACCGGCCGCGCCCTTTTTCCGGCTCCGGTCGGGCACCGCCACGCCCAGTGCCTGTGCCAGCTCGGAAAGAGTGCGTCCGCAAAGCGCCTGGGCGCGCAGCGCCAGCTCTTCGGTCGAGCGCGGCGGCGCGGGCCGCGGCGGCGCGGGCGCGGGCGCAAAAGCCACCGAACGAGTATAGCCTTGCCGCGGGCGGATCGTTATGATGTCGGCATCATGCCGCCCCATGCCGAGCTCAAAATCGACGACAAGACCACCGTCGCACTGCCGATCACCGTCGGGTCCGAGGGTGAAAAAGCGGTCGACGTCACGCAGCTGCGTGCGCAGACCGGCTACGTCACGCTCGATCCGGCGTTCGTCAACACCGCATCGACCACCAGCGCCGTCACGTTTCTGGATGGCGAGCGGGGCATCCTGCGCTACCGCGGGATCCCGATCGAGGAGCTGGCCGAGCATTCCACCTTCGTCGAGACCTCATACCTGCTCATCTATGGGAAGCTGCCCAACAAGAGCGAGCTGCAGCGCTTTTCCACGCACCTCACCCGCCACTCGCTCATCCACGAGGACATGAAGCGCTTTTACGACGGTTATCCGGGCACCGCGCACCCGATGGCGATCCTGGCTGCCATGCTGTGCTCGCTGTCGAGCTTCTACCCGGAGGCGATTGACGCCATGAACGTGGCCGAGCGCGACATTACGATTGCGCGCCTTCTGGCCAAGGTGCGCACGATTGCCGCGTTCGCCTACAAGAAGTCGATGGGCCAGCCGTTCGTGTACCCGCAGAACCACCTCTCGTACTGCGCCAATTTTTTGAACATGATGTTCGCGGTGCCGGCAGAGCCTTACCACATCGACGACGAGCTGGTGAAGGTGATGAACCTTGTGCTCATCCTGCACGCCGATCACGAGCAGAACTGCTCGACCTCCACCGTGCGGCTGGTGGGCAGCGCGCAGACCAACCTGTTTGCATCCATCTCGGCCGGCATCTGTGCGCTCTGGGGCCCGCTGCACGGCGGCGCCAACCAGGAGGTGGTGGAGATGCTCCAGGGCATCCACAAGGAAGGCGGCGACGTGGCCAAGTATGTGGCCATGGCCAAGGACAAGAAATCGGGCTTCCGCCTGATGGGTTTCGGCCACCGGGTCTACAAGAACTTCGATCCGCGCGCGACCATCATCAAGCACGCCTGCGACCGCGTGCTGGCCAAGCTCGGCATCGAGGATCCGCTGCTCGAGATCGCGATGAAGCTGGAGGAGGTGGCGCTCAAGGACGGCTACTTCATCGAGCGCAAGCTCTACCCGAACGTCGACTTTTACTCGGGCATCATCTACCGCGCGATGGGCTTCCCGACTGACATGTTCACGGTTCTGTTCGCGCTCGGTCGGCTACCGGGTTGGATTGCGCACTGGAAGGAAATGATCGAGTCCCCGGCGACCAAGATCGGCCGGCCGCGGCAGATCTACACCGGGCCCACCGAGAACCACTACGTGTCGATCGACAAGCGGACGTGAGGCTTACGGGAAGGACTTGGCGCAGAGGCCTCCGTTGGCGTTGACCCAGTTCTGCTGGATGAGGTAGTCGCGCCCGCCCAGGCTCATGTTGGCGGTGGCGCCGTTGGCGGCCGTATAGGTGGCGCCGAAGGTCCACGCGCACTTGTCCGCGTTCTCCGCGCCCTGGCGGTCGAACCAGGCGTTCAGATCGGGATCCGAGGTCGCCTCTTCAAACTCGTGGGCGATGATGTTGGCCATGCCGTCGGCGCCCGTGGAGCCGTTGGGACCGGTCGACTGCACCTCGCATGCGGTGGGGCAGCGACTCGAATCGCCGATGAACGCGTACTTGATGTCCAGCCCGCCGATGGTGGCGTGCGTATGCCAGCCACAGTACTGGGTGCAGAAGCCGGAGGTCTCGTTGACGTCGGGCGCGGTAAGCACGAAGTAGACACCGTTGGTGTCGGTCGGATTCTGGGCTGCCACAATGGCCGTGATGTCGCTGTCCGCCAGCGAGGTGCCGCGCGAGCCGTTGTCGATAGCGGTGCTCGCGAGGTGGGCCGCGTTCGAGACGTGGTTGCCGGCGCCGTCGAAGTAGGTCGTGTTGATGTTGTAATAGGGCGACCCGCCATCGTTGTTCATGAAGTTCTCGAGCACTGCCTTATCGGCGG
>DATFWX010000110.1:0-16147 GCA_035258845.1 Polyangia bacterium
GCGCACAGCCCGGCCGTGCTGGTGCCGCCCGCCCAGCCCGCCCCACCCGGTCCCGTGGAGTGGATGCAGGTGGCGGCCCCGCAGCGCCGCGACGGCGAGCTCGAGCCCATCGTGGTGGTGGCGCGGGGCAAGGAGCGCCTGCGGGCGGGCGGGCCGGCCGGTTGGCACGCGGGCGCGTGGCAGCATCCGGGCCTGCAGGTTCCGCAGCCGGCCCAGCCGGCCGTCGAGGGCGGCCCCGAGACCTCCTGGGTGCGCTGGCCGGGCAGCTCCAACGCGGGCCGGCCGGGAGGCCGCTGATGGCGCGCAGTCAGCTGGCGCTGGTCCTGCACGCCCACCTGCCCTACGTGCGCCATCCCGAGCACCGTTACTTCCTCGAGGAGAACTGGCTGTTTGAGGCGGTCACGGCCACCTATCTGCCGCTGCTCGAGGTGATGCGCAATCTGGTGCGCGACGGAGTGCGCTTTCGCCTGACCCTGTCGCTGTCGCCCCCGCTCGTGACCATGCTGGGCGATCCCGAGCTCAGGGAGCGCACGAGCGCCTATCTGGACCGGCTGCTCGAGCTCGGGGACCTCGAGTGTGCGCGCCTGCGCGGCGACAGCACGTTCGGCCCTCTGGCGCGCTTCTATCGCGATCGATTCGGCCGCCTGAAGGCGCTCTACGAGGCGCTGCGCGGCGACCTCATCGAAGGCTTTCGCAAGCTGCAGGATGACGGCCTGCTCGAGATCATCACGGTCGGGGCCACCCACGGCTACCTGCCCGTGATCCGCGAGCCGGCCGCACGCCGGGCCCAGATCAAGCTGGCGG
Source organism: Polyangia bacterium (assembly GCA_035258845.1). GTDB lineage: Bacteria > Myxococcota_A > Polyangia > JAHFDS01 > DATFWX01 > DATFWX01. The sequence continues at coordinate 805 of DATFWX010000110.1, forward strand.
CCGAGTCCTATCAGCGCCATTTCGGACGCTGGCCACGTGGCATCTGGCTGCCCGAGTGCGGCTATGCCGAGGGCGTGGACGCGCTTCTTGCCGAGCATGGCATCCGTTACTTTTTCGTCGACGCGCACGGGCTCTTGTTCGCGCGCCCGCAGCCGCCCTACGCCATCTTCGCGCCCGCCTACACCAAGCACGGCGTGGCCGCGTTCGCGCGCGACCTCGAGTCGTCCAAACAGGTGTGGTCGTCCAAGGAGGGCTACCCGGGCGACGCCGCCTACCGCGACTTTTACCGGGACATCGGCTTCGACCGGCCGCAGGACTACATCGCTCCCTTCATCCATCCCGACGGCATCCGGGTCCATACCGGCTACAAGTACTTCCGCGTCACCGGCGAGGTCGATCTCGGTCAAAAGCAGCCCTACGATCCCGAGGCGGCCCGCGAGCGCGCGGCCCAGCACGCGGCCCATTTCCTGGGCGCGCGCGAGCAGCAGACCGAGCACCTGGCCGAGCGCATGGATCGGGAGCCCATCGTGGTCTCGCCCTACGACGCCGAGCTGTTCGGCCACTGGTGGTTCGAGGGCCCCGATTTCCTGGATGCCCTGATTCGCAACATCGGCCGCAGGGGGAGCCCGGTTGCGCTGGCCACACCGTCGGACTACCTGCACAAGTACCCGACCAATGCCGTGGTCGAGGTCGCACCCTCGAGCTGGGGCGACGGCGGCTTCTCCAAGGTCTGGATCGACGGAAGCAACGACTGGATCTATCGGCACGTGCACCGGGCCGAGCGGCGCATGGTCGAGCTGGCGCGCGCGCATGAGGCCGGGGCGGCGCCGCTGGAGGCAAGAGCGCTCAACCAGGCCGCGCGCGAGCTTCTGCTCGCGCAGGCCAGCGACTGGGCTTTCATCATGAAGACCGGCACCGCGGTCGATTACGCGTGCCGGCGCGTCAAGTCGCACCTTGCGCGGCTGCGTCGGCTCGACCAGGAAATTGCAGCCGGACACATCGACGAGGCCTGGCTGGCCGACCTCGAGCGCCGCGACAACATTTTCCCCGAGCTCGACTACCGCACTTTCCTCGGCTGAGCGAGGATGCCGACCCAGCAGACCGAGAAGTTGAACCACAGAGAACACAGAGAACCCGGAGGCTTGACCGGTCCACTGGATAGGCCGCCATGCTTCGAGCCGGAGCCCTTCCCTTCTCTGTGTTCTCTGTGTTCTCCGTGGTGAGCCTTCCGGAGGCGTCGCGGGTCGCGTGACTGCGGCGCGCTTGCCGCCCCGCGACCCGTTTGTTATCGTCGCACCATGTTCACAGGAGTCATGACCGCGCTGGTCACGCCCATGCGCGGCGGGCGCATCGACGAGGAGGCGCTGCGCCGCCTGGTCGAAGAGCAGATCGCGGCGGGCATCGACGGGCTGGTCGCGGTCGGCACCACCGGCGAATCGCCCACCGTGACGCACGAGGAGCACGCGATCATCGTGCGCATCGTGGTCGACGCAGCCAAGAAACGGGTACCGGTCATCGCGGGCGCCGGCTCCAACTCGACGCGCGAGGCGCAGGAGCTCGCGCGTGCCTGCAAGGCCGCGGGTGCAGACGGCCTCCTCCAGATTACGCCTTACTACAACAAACCGACACAGGACGGCCTGGTGCGCCACTTCAGGGCGGTTCTGGAGGCAGCGCCGCTGCCGACTATCCTGTACAACGTCCCCGGCCGCACCGGCTGCGATCTTTTGCCCGAGACCGTGGCCCGCCTGGCCGAGCTGCCCGAGGTGGTCGCGATCAAAGAGGCCACCGGGAGCACCGTGCGCGCCCAGCAGATCATCGCGCGCACCGAGGGCCGCCTGACCGTGCTCTCGGGCGACGACGCCACCGCGCTTCCGCTCTATGTCCTGGGCGCGCAGGGCCTGATCAGCGTCACCTCCAATGTGGTGCCTGCCGACGTGGCCGCCATGTGGGACGCAGCCGCGGCCGGCCTTTGGACGCGCGCGCGCGAGCTGCATTACAAGCTGCTCCCGCTCTCGGATGCGCTGTTCCTCGAGGCCAACCCGATCCCGGTCAAGGCCGCGCTCGCGATGATGGGCAAGATCGACCCCGAGATCCGGCCGCCGCTCTGTGCGATGTCCAGCCCGAACCGGGACCGGCTGCGTGCGGTGCTGGCCCAGATGGCGCTGCTCTGATGGTCCGGGTCGCGGTGGCGGGGGCGTCGGGGCGCATGGGTCGCACGCTCATCCGCGTGTTTGCGGAGACGGCGGGCGTGAAGGTCACGGCCGCGGTCGAGCGGCATGGGCATGCCGATCTGGGTCGCGATGCCGGCGAGCTGGCCGGCATCGGGGCGCTGGGGCTCCTGGTCACGCACGACGCCGGGACCGCGCTGGCCGCCGCCGAAGTCTGGGTCGACTTCACGGCTCCCGAGGCGGCCGCGCATGCGGCCGAGCAGGCGGCCGCCCACAAGGTTGCGCTCGTCATTGGCACGACCGGGCTGTCGGACGCGCATCGCGCCGCCATCGAGCGCGCCAGCAAACAGGTACCGATCGTGGCGTCGTCCAACATGTCGGTCGGGGTCAACGTGCTGACCAAGCTGCTCAGTGAGGCCGCGCGCGTGCTCGGACCCGGCTACGACGTCGAAATCGTCGAGTGGCACCACCGCCAGAAAAAAGACGCCCCCTCGGGCACGGCGATCATGATGGCGCAGGCGCTGGCCGCAGCCAGCGGCCACAACCTCAAGCGCGACGCCGTGTACGGCCGCCAGGGCCAGATCGGCGCCCGCGGCGAGCGCGAGATCGGCGTTCTGGCCGTGCGGGGCGGCGACGTGGTGGGCGACCACACCGCCTATTTCCTGGGCGTTGGCGAGCGCATCGAGCTGACCCACCGGGCCACCAGTCGCGAGACCTTCGCGCGCGGGGCCGTGCGCGCGGCGCTGTGGGTCAAGGATCGGCCGCCCGGCCTTTACGACATGCAGGACGTGCTCGGGATGCGCTGATGGCTGCGCGCAAGCCCCCGCCGGCCGGTCCCGACTACGATGCGCTGCCCACCGAAGCCCCGCATCCGAAAGCGCGCCATCTCGATGCGCTCCGGCCCATCGATATCGTCGATCTCCTGATCCACGAGGAGCTCAAGGTGCCGCGCGCGGTGCTGCGGGAGCGCCGCCGGATCGCGCAGGCAGCGGTGCGGATTGCGCGCACGCTGCGGGCGGGCGGGCGCCTGATCTACGTGGGCGCAGGCACGAGCGGCCGCCTGGGCGTGCTCGACGCGGCCGAATGCCCGCCGACGTTCTCGACCCCGCCCTCGCTGGTCGTGGGCGTGATCGCGGGCGGGCCGCGCGCGCTCACGCACGCGGTCGAGGGCGCCGAGGACGACGGACGCGAGGCCGAGGCGCGGCTGCGCCGCCTGGCGGTTTCGCCGCGCGACGTGGTGTGCGCGATCGCGGCCTCGGGCGTGACCCCGTTCGCGCGCGCTGCGCTCGCCTACGCGCGCGAGCGCGGCGCCCACACCATCTTCGTGACCTGCGCCCCACCCCCGGATGCGCGCGTTCTGGCCGACCAGGTGATCGCGCCGCGTGTGGGCCCTGAGGTGCTGGCCGGCTCGACGCGTCTCAAGGCCGGCACCGCCACCAAGATCATCCTCAACGCGCTGACCACCACCGCGATGGTCGGCATCGGCAAGGTCTACGGCAATCGCATGGTCGACGTGCGGCCGACCAGCGCCAAGCTGCGGGCGCGCGCCGGCCGCATGGTGCGCGAGCTCACCGGGCTCGACGCTGCAGCCAGCGGCAAGCTGCTCGAGCGCGCGGGCGGCCAGGTCAAGGTGGCGGTCGTGATGCACCATCTTCGGGTGCCGGCCGCCAAGGCGCGCGCGCTGCTCGAGGCTGCCGGCGGCCGCTTGCGCGAGGTCGTGGGCGTCGGGCACCATGGCGCGCGCTGACGATTCGGATCCGGTCGCGCGCTTTTTGGCCCTGCGCCAGCTGCCGGCGCGGGTGGTGGTTGGTCTGATGTCGGGCACCTCCGGCGACGGTGTCGACGCGGCGGTGGTCGAGATCGCGGGCGCCGGGGCGTCGACGCGCGCGCGCCTGCTCGCGTTTTCGACCGTCCCGTTTCCCGAGCCGCTGCGGCAACGGCTGTTCGCGCTCGACCGCGCGAGCGCATCCGAGCTGACCGCGCTCGACGCTCTTTTGGGCGAGCTGTTCGCGTCGGCGGCGCTGGACGCAATCGCGGCCGCGGGCCTGGATGCCGACCGCGTGCACCTGGTCGCTTCACATGGCCACACCGCGTGTCACCAGCCGCGCTCGGCCGGCCACGCGGGCGCGACCATGCAGGTGGCCGAGGGCGCGGTGATTGCCGAGCGCACCGGTCTGCCGGTGCTGTGCGATTTTCGCGTGCGCGACGTCGCGGCCGGGGGCGAGGGCGCACCGCTGGTGCCGCTGGCCGACTGGATCCTCTTTCGCGCGCCCGGCCGCGTGCGCGCCCTGCAAAATCTGGGCGGCATCGCAAACGTGACCATCGCACCGGAGCGGCTGGACGACGTGTTCGCATTCGACAACGCGCCCGGCAACATGGTGCTCGACGGTTGCGCGCGGGCGGCCTCGGACGACAGCGAGCCCTTCGATCGCGACGGGGCGCGGGCAGCGCGCGGCCGCATCGACCACGGCCTGGTCGCCGAGCTGCTCGAGCATCCCTACCTGGCGCTGGCGCCGCCCAAGTCGACCGGGCGCGAGACCTTCGGCCAGTCCTTTCTGGCTCCGCTGGTCGACCGTTTCATGGGGCGGCTCGACGATCTGCAGGCCACGCTCACCCGCTTCGTGGCCGAAGCCATCTCGTCCAGCTTCAGCCAGCACGTGGTGCCGCGCACGCAGGTCGACGAGCTGTACGTTTCCGGCGGCGGCGTGCACAACCAGACCCTGATGCGCCACCTGAGCGAGCTTCTGGCACCGGTCCCGGTGCGCTCGCTGTCCGAGCTGGGCTGGGATCCCGACGCCAAGGAGGCGGTTGCGTTCGCGATCCTGGCCAACGAGACCCTGCACGGCCAGCCCGGCAATCTCCCGGCCGCCACCGGTGCGTTCGGCCCGCGCGTGCTCGGCAAGTTGGTCTTTTAGCAAACCGTTTACTCGCCGTGCGAGCTCGAAGACGCGCGTGACATTTTGCCGCGTCGAGGCGGCTCGCCACGCACAAGTGCCCGTGTGCGCGTCGGCACGGCTCTGACAACGTGTCTGCGATCGCTCGCCTTTTCGGAAGCGGCCAGCTGGGTGGCGCGCGCCTTGCTCGCTTAGTCGGGTGTCGCACTTTCGCGAGAACAAGGAGGCACTGATGCTAGGCAGAGTGGCCGCGAGAAACTTATGTACATGTACCTTTCTGGTTGCGCTCGGGTTCGGGGGCTGCATCTCGAGCGACTCGGGCCTCGGTGGGGCAGCCAAAGACTGCCCGGAGTTCAAGGCCGGAGTCACCTTCGACCAGAGCCTGCCCGTCGACGCCACCGTGCGCATCTTCATGCAGGCATCGGCGGACCTTCTGGCCATCGGCGACAAGATGAAGCCGGCGGTCAAGCAGGCGTGCGCGAAGATCGCGCTTGATCTGGGCGCCACCGACAGCTGGAGCGCCCTCGGCGACGGTGACGCCTCCATCGCCAACGACAATCACACGGGAGCCTGCGACGTCGCCTCGGCCAAGATCGGCCCGATCATGCAGCAGGCGGCCAACGCCAACTTCGCTCTCATCTGGACGCACGGTGTCTGTCGCCCCGACTTCGAGCAGCAGAAAACGTGTGACGACATCTGTAAGACCCAGAACGTTTGCGATTCGGGCAGCATCGAGACCCGATGCGATCCCGGATCGCTCAGCGTGCAGTGCTCGGGTAGCTGCAATGCGTCGGCGTTCTGCGAAGGCAGGCCCGAGCGTCCGGCCAACTGTATGGGGCAGTGCGAGGCCACCTGCACGGGCGCGTGCAAAGGCACCTGCACTTCGGCCGACGGCAAGCGGACCGACAACGATCCGAACTGCCACGGCAAATGCTCCTCGAGCTGCAACGGCACCTGCGAGGGGTTGTGCAAGATCGAGCCGCCGCAAGGGCTCAACTGCGGCGTCGAGGTGAGCTGCCGCGGTGGCTGCACGGGCAGCTTCACCGCACCCAGCTGCGAGACCGAGTTCAACCCGCCGCAATGCACGGAGAACACCACGTGCTGGCAGAGCTGCTCGACCAGCACCACTGTCAACACGGTGTGCGACCCACCGCGCATTCAGCTGTTCGCCGATCCGACCGCGTCGCCCGACGTGCAGAAGCTGGTGGCGTCGCTCAACGCCAATCTGCCGCCCATCGTTGCGATTGCAGATGCTGAAGGTGGCATGGCCGCCAAGGCCGGTGCCAACCTGGTCGAGAGCGGCAACCAGGTCCTCGACAAATCGGGCGACCTGAGTGGCAAGTCGCTCGCCTGTGCCAAGGTGGCGGCGCAGGCCACGGTGGGCGCGGCCGCAACCATCACGGCCGTCATCCGCGGTGGCGCCGAGGTCACCGACACCACGAAGTCGCACGCCAACTAGGCGCCCGCCCCCGATGCCGCGCAAACCCCTCCCAACGCTTTCGGCGATCCTGCTGGTCGGGCTCGCCGGGCTTTCCCGCCCTGCGTACGCACAGTGCGCCCCCTCGTCCGGTGAGCGATCGTCGGGCGAGGGGGCCGAGCGCGGGCGCGGCCACGGCTGGCTGTGGCTCGACGCCGAGGGCGGCATCGAGGGCATAAACCTGCAGACCTTCCACGCTGACGCGGACAAGCTGACGGCCGGCTTCGTGCCTTCGACGGCGACCGGACCGGCGGCCGGCGTGGGGCTGGGCGTTCGCCTGCTGTTCTTGACGCTGGGGGCGCGCGCACGCGTGGCTTCGTTTCAAGACCAATCGCCGATGCGGACCGTGGGCAGCTGGCAGCTGTGGACGCTCGATGCCGAGCTCGGATTCCGGGCCATGCTCAGGCGCGCTGAGCCCTACCTCAGCTTCGGGTTCGGATACGCTTCGCTCGGTGGACTCGACGACGCCGTGACCGGGCTGAAGCGGGGGCTCGACGTGAACGGGCTGAACCTGCGCGCAAGCGCCGGGCTCGACATCTACCTCAACCGTCACCTGTCGGTGGGCGGGCTCTTTGGCGGCGAGCTGCTGGCGCTCTCGCGCCCCGGAATCCCGGTGGTCGACCTATTGGAAGCCCAGCGCGTCAACACCATCAACGAGGCCAAGGCGCGCATCCTCCAGGGGGATGGATCGAGCTGGGGCTGGGCGTGGACGCTGGTGGTCGGCCCGGGATTGCACTTCTAGTGCTCGGCCGGGACACACTGATACCTTCTTGCGTCCGGATCGAAGGTTTGATCGAAGCGTCGTGTGGCAAGCACGACTTAGGTCGAACGCTTCAGCTGAGCTGCTCGGCCAGCGCGACGATGATGCCCTCAGGGCCCCGGACGTAACAGAGCCGATACTTGGAGAGGCGCGAAGGGATGATGTGGAACCGGCCGGGCCGACCGTCAGCGGCGTCGTTTCAACTGGAAGTTCCGCGTGCGCGATGCGCGGCGGGTCTTCCGATACGACAAGAGCTGGTCTCCGCTGATGGCTGAGAGCTGATAGCTGATAGCCAGTGAACAGCCGAGCTATACCGGCTACAAGAGCACGCCGAACAGCGGCAGGTCCGCGATGGTACGCAGCCCGGGCGGGCCGGCCAGAACCCGGGGCAGCGCATTGACGGCCGCCCCCACGGTGCCCCGATCGCCCTGAATGCCGCCATGCACGACCACGTCGACCGGCGGATCGCTCACAAGCTGCACGCGGTCATGCGGCCGCAGCGCGCCCAGGGACATCTCGAGATCGAGCGTGATGAGCGCCTCCCCGCGCTGGCTGCCCGTGGCCACCTGGTGCACGCCGGCCACGCGCCCGGCCGCGACACCCTCGCGCGGCGCTTCCGGGGTCGCCACCACGCAGTCGACGGTCTCGCTGATGGCATCGAGCGCAATGCCGAGCCCGCGTGCGATGAGCGCGACCGACTCGCGCAGCCCGACGTGGCCCAGCTGGCCGGACGCCACGCCGGCCCGGAACTCCTCGGGCGTAAGGCCCGCGCCCACCTTCTGCCGCAGCGGGCCCCGACGCTTGGCCGCATCGACGACCCGGACGACCCGCACCCGCTCCACCTTGACGCAGGTCGCGGCCAGCGCGAGCGGCAGTCGATCCATCACGAAGCCCGGGTTGACGCCAACCCCGAGCACGCCCACTCCACGCTCGCGCGCCAGGCGATCGATGCGGTCGGCCCACGCCGCGTCGGCCCGCTCGGGCCAGCTCAGCTCCTCGCACGTCGAAACCACCGCGTAGCCGGCCGCCACCGCCTCCTCGATCTGGGAGGCGATCGTCTGCACGCGCGAGGTCGTGCACACCAGCGCCACGTTGCCGTGCGCGGCCGCATAAGCCTCCTTGGCGCTCGCCGCCACCGCGACCCCGAGCCGGCCCACACCGGCCAGCTCGCCCACGTCATGACCCGCGTGCAGCGGATCGGCCGCCCCCACCACCTGCGCGTGCTTGCGACCGCCCAGCGCCCGCACCATCTCGCGCCCGATGGGTCCCAGGCCCACGACCACCACGTTCGCGTTCATTTCTCGAACTCCGCCACGTCGGCGGCCAGCTCATCGAGCAGCCCCCGGATCTCGTCCGCGGTCAGCCGGTCCAGGCGGCCCCGATAACCCTCGATCTCCTCGCGCAGCTTGTGCGCGCGGGTGCGCCGGCCGGCAATCTTGGACTGCAGGGCCAGGATCTCGGCGTCGCGCTGTCCCGCCTCGGCGGGGGCTGGAGGCGGGGGCGCCGGCGGGGCGCTCTTCCACCGATCCAGCTCGAGCAGTTGCTCTTGCAGCTCCTGCTCGCGCATGTCCAGGCGCGCCTGCAGATCGCGGATGCGCGCCTCCAGGGGCGCCGCGTCGGTGACCGCGGTGGCCAGGGCCTCCATCTGGTCGAGCGCCTCCTCGATGCCCGCCAGCCGCTGCTCCTCCAGATGCAGCCCGGCCTCGAATGCCTGCAGGCGTGCGCCAATCTCGGCCACCCGCCGCGCCGGTTCGCCGTTTCGGCGCGCGCGCGCTTCGGCCTCACGCAGGGCGCGCTCGTAGCCGTCGCGCTCGGTCGTGACGCTCTCGACCTGCGCGCCCAGCCGCGCTGCCTCGCGCTCGCGCTCGCCCAGCTGCGCTTCCAGCTCGCCCACCCGCGCGGCGCGCTCGGCCGCCTGCGCCACCGTCTCGGCCAGCTGGGACCGCAGCCCCGCTACCTCGGTCGCCGCCGCCTCACCGGATGCCACTTTGGCCTCGATCTCCTGCTCCAACCGTTTCACGCGCTCGCTCTCGCGGGCCGCGCGCTTTTCTGCATGCTCGAGCTCGCGCTTGAGCGCCTTGATGCGCTCCTTGCGCTCCTCGTTCTCGAGGCCCAGCCGGCGCTCGCGCTCCTGCGCCTCCTGGGTCAGCCCGCGCGCGCGCGACAGCTCCTCGCGCGCGGCCTCGGCCTCGCCCAGGCCCTGCTGAGCTCGTTCGCCGGCCCGCCGCGCCTCCTCGACCGCCTTCTGTCGCAGCTCGGCCTCCCGCTTGGCGCGGCCCTCGACCTCCCCCAGCGCGGCCTGCACGCTCTCAACCTGGGCCTCGCGCCGCCCCACCTCGAGCACGAGCGCCTCCGAGTGCGCCCGCGCCTGCTTGAGCGCGGCCTCGGTCTCCTCGAGATCGGCCTTGCGGAACTTGACCTCCTCGCGCAGCCGTGCCAGCGCGTCTTCGGCTTCCTGGGCCGCCCGATCGGGGCCGGTCGCGCGCGGGCGGTCCTTCTCCAGGCGCGCCATCTGCTTGCCGGCCGCCGCCAGCTCTTTGGTCACGCGCGCGAGCTTGTCGTCACGATCGGCCAGCCCGGCCGAAAGCGACTCGACCCGCCGCTCGCGCTCTTTGAGCTCGCGCCGCAGCTTTTGCAGCTCCTCCTTGCGCGCATGGGCATCCTCGGCCGCCTTGTCGAGCGCCCGCTGCTTGGTCGCCGACTCCTTGTGCGCCTCGCGGAGCGCGCGCTCGGCCGCCCGCAGCTCGTCCTCGCGCCGCTTTTCGGCCTCCTGCGCTGCCTCGAGCGCGGCCTGGACCTGCGCGGCCTCGCGCTCGCGCTCGCCCCGCTGCGCCGACAGCGCGCTCTCGAGCTCACCCACCCGCGCGCGTGTCGTGCCCGCGTCCTGCTCGAGCCGCGCCGCCTGCTCGGCCGCCGCGCGCTCGTGGGCCCGCGCCTCGCCGGCGGTTCGCTCCAGCTCCGCGCGCGCCCGGTCCAGCTCGGCCTGCAGGGCGGTCACTTGATCGCGTGCCGCCGCCGCCTCGCGCGCCGCCTCCTCGCGCGCGGCCTGGGCCGCCGCCACTGCCGCCCGCACCTCGTGCTCGCGCGCCGCCGCATCCTCGGCCGCGCGGCGCTCGCTGACCGCGGTCCCTGCGATGCGTTCGATCTGGGCCTCCCGCTCTGCGATCAGGGCCGCCAGCTCGCTCATGCGCTGCTCGGTGCGCTCGCCGGCCGCCAGGGCATCGCCCAGATGTGCGCGCGCGTCGTCGCGCTCGATGCGCGCCGACTCCAGCTTCTGCGTGAGCTCGCCCAGCTTGTGCACGGCCTCGCGCCGCTCCTTCTCGGCGCGCGCGGTCTCGTCGCGTGCGCTGGCCAGCTTGCGTGTGGACTCGTCGAGCGCGCGCTGGAGCTGTTGCGCGGCCGCGTTCTTGGAGTCGATGATCTTGCGGGTCGCGTCCGCGCGCGCCTCCTCGGCCTTGCGCTCGGACTCGCGGAACTTGGTCATCCAGACGTCGCTCTGGCTCGACGCCAGCGACAGCTTCTCCTTGAGCTTTTCGACCTCGGCCCGCAGCGCATCGCGCTCGCCGGTGTCGACCGTGACCGGGACCGGCGGCGGCGCCGGCGCGACTTTCCGCCGCAGCTCCCCTTCCAGCTCGGCTGCGCGCTTGCGTGTGGCCCGCTCGGCCGCCTCCGCCGCCTCGGCGCGCGCGTACGCCTGCGCCGCCCGCGCTTCGGTCTGCTCGACGCGCCCGCGCAAAGCCAAAAGCTCCTGCTCCAGCTCGAGCACGCAGGCCACCTGCTCGGCCGCTGCCGCGTCCACGTCCGCGCGCTCGCTGCGGTGGCGCTCGGCCGCCTGCGCAGCCTCTTCGAGCGCGGCCTCGCGCGCCCGCAAGCGCTCCTCCACGTCGGCCACGACGGCCTGCCACCGCTTTTCGTTGGTCGCAAGCCGACCCGAAAGCTCCTCGACTCGCCAGGCCAGCCCCTGGCGCTCGCCCTCGAGCAGCGCGATCTTGTCGTCGCGCGCGCGCAGCTCGCTCAGGTCCGATACAAACGCGGTCTGCGGTCCGGTCTCGGCCAGCCGGCGCACGAGATCGGCCCGCTCGCTTTCCAGCGCTGCCCGCTCATCGGCCGCCCGCGCCAGCCGGTCGCGCAGCTCTTCGATCTCGCCCGCGAGCAGCTTCTGTGCCCGCGCCGCCGCCTGCTCGAGCTCGCCGCGCCCGCGCGCTCCTTGCTCCCTTTCCGACTGCAGCTGGCCCTCCACGCCGGCCAGGCGGCCGCGCAGCTCCTCGATCCGCTGCTGCGTCTCCCCCGCGGTAGCGGTCTCTGCCGGATCGGTCTCTGCCGGCGCCGCCGGCGCGGTCTCGAGCACCCGGTGCTCGAGCGGCGCAAATGGGATCTGGACCACCGAGTAGCCGCGCGGCGAAACCTGCTCGGCCGGCCCGGCCAGCGCCACGTAATGCGACACCGCCTCCGGATTGCCCTCGGAAAGCGAGGTGTCGAGCACCAGGTCGGGCTCCTCGTCACCCCAGTCCGCGTACTCGACCAGCGTGTAGGCGAGAAAGGGCGTCTGGCCCAGCATGCGCACCGAGGCAAAGTGGGGCTGCAAGAGCTCGTAGAGCTCGTAATAGGAGATCCCGCCCACCGCGCCCGGGCGCTCCGCGCTTGCCGCCGCCAGCAGCAGCCGGCCGTCCGCGCGCAAGACGCGCCGCACCTCGTCCAGAAACGGGGCCTCCTCGAGCCACGCCACCGCCTCCGGCACACAGATGAGGTCCGCGCTCCTTTCGGGCAGGGGCAACCCGCGCCCGGGATCCCACTTTGCGAACTCGATCCCGCCGCCCCCGTAGCGCCTGCGCGCCCGCTCGAGGAGCGCCTCGTCACGATCGATGCCGCGCACTGAGCGCGCCCCCTTCTCGGACAGGAAATCGCAGCCGACCCCGAGGCCGCACCCGATCTCCACCACGTCGCAGCCTTCGATCAGATCCTCGACGTACAGGTAGCGGGGCAGGCGGCGATACCAGAGGTCGATGGCCGAACGTTCGTCCACGCTAGAGCGGCTTTTTACCGCGAAACCGATCGGACACGCAAGCGTGCGAGCCTGCACGCCTTTTGCGCGCGCGCGGAGCCCCGTGATAGCATCTTGGCGCCGTGGCCGATTACCCGGTTGTGATCATCGACGAAGATGGGCACCTCTTGGCCGAGGGGCGCGCGGCCACGCGCCGCCTGTCCGGACGCGCGGGCCGCTGGCGCATGCTGACCTCGTCGCCCCGCCTGATCGTGCTGACGCGCGACGAGGCTTCGGAGGGCGCCGAGGCCAACCCGGTGCCCCGGGTGGCGCTGTCGGGCGAGATCGACGCCGCCGGCGGCCTGTTCGATCTGATTGGCTTTCTGCATCAGACCCAGTGGTCGGGCGCGCTTCACACCATCGACGGGCCGGCCCATCGCACTATCTGGTTCAAACGAGGCGACGTGCGCACGTCCGGCTCCAACCTGCCCGCGGATCGACTGGGCGAGCTGCTCTACCGGTACGGCCGCATCACGCGCGAGGAGCTGGACCGGGCGCTTCTCAAAGTGGGGCCCAGCCATCGCTTGGGCCAGGCTCTGGTCGACCTCGGCGTGGTCAGCTCGCACGATGTCTTCACCTTCATCCGCAAGCAGGTCGAGGAGGTCTTCTTTGCGGTGCTGCGGCTGCGGACCGGCAGCTTCTACTTCGAGCGCTCGTCGGGCGACGAGAAGCTGCCCGACCTGGCGCTCTCGACTCACAAGCTGCTGCTCGACGGTGCGCGCCGCATGGACGAGATGCACTACTTCCGCGAAAAGATCCCGGACTCGGATTCGGTGCCGGCCCAGCGCCAGGGCGGGCCCAGCCTGCCGCCGGCCGACGAGCACGAGCGCACGGTGCTGAGCCTGGTCGACGGCCATCGCTCGGTCGATGAGATCGGGCGCGAGTCCAAGCTGGGCGAGTTCGATGCCACGCGGGCCCTGTTCCAGCTGGCGCAGGCGGGCTACGTCGAGATCCGGCTCGAGTGGGACGTGTCGCGGTCGGGCTTGAGCCGGCCCGACGTGACGGCCGCGCGCGCGGGCCTGGTGCGTCTGATCGACGTGTTCAACGAGCTTCTGGCCAAGATCCACGCCACGCTGGCGGCCTCCAACAAGGCCGAGCGGTTCCGCGCCGACCTGGGCGCCTTCTTCCGGGGCGCGACCGCCTACACGGAGCTGTTCGCGAGCGTGGAGCCAGGCGCCAACGGACACCTTCCAGCCGATCGGCTGCTGGCCAACCTGGACCAGGCGCAGGTCAGCGATCGCGCGCAGTACCTACACCAGGGCTTAAACGAGCTCCTGTTCTTCCTGGTGTTCACGGTCGGCGAGAGCATCGGCCGCGACGAGGAACAGGAGCTGTCGCGGCGCTTGAACGAGATCCTCAAGGAGCTGGGCGCCCAGCCGGCTTGACCTGGCTTTCAGCTTTCGACTCTTCGACTCTTCGACTTCCTTCAGTGCCGGATCTCGAACCGCGTAAGCTCGCCGGTCGCTTCGAGCCACTTTTCGGCGACCCCGCTGACCCGTGCCCCCGGTGGCCCCTCCCGGCACCAGGCCAGAAGCTCCTGCAGCACCGGCTCGGGCCCTTCGGCCAGAACCTCCACCGACCCGTCGGGGCGGTTGCGCACCCAGCCGCACAGCCCCAGACGCCGGGCCGCGCGCTCGGCCGACCAGCGAAAGGCAACCCCTTGGACCAGCCCCCGAATCGTCAGGTGAAGCCGCCGCTGCATGCCAGCACCCCTAGCAGGAAAAAAGAGCTTGACAAGTTGGCACGGCGATTCTACTTTTTCGTGGAAACATCCTCCATAGAAAACAGTAAACCCGCACAAAGGTAGGTCGTCCGGAAGTCGGAAAGTGCCCACCAGCCCGCGCCGCTCGGCGCGACGGAGACCGCATGAATCTCAGCGAGCTGAAACACAAAAACATCAAAGAGTTGGCGCACATGGCCGTCGAGTTCAACATCGAGGGCTCATCGAGCATGCGCCGCCAGGAGCTCATCTTTGCGCTCCTGAACGCGCAGGCCGACAAGAAGGGCGAGATCTTCGGCGAAGGGGTGCTCGAGACCCTGCCCGACGGCTTCGGCTTCCTGCGCGCGCCCGATTACAACTACCTGCCCGGGCCCGACGACATCTATGTCTCACCTTCTCAGATCCGCAGGTTCGCGCTGCGCACGGGCGACACGGTGTCGGGCCAGATCCGGCCCCCCAAGGACGGCGAGCGTTACTTCGCGTTGCTCAAGGTCGACAAGATCAACACCGAGCCGCCGGATGCCATCCGCGAAAAGGTGATGTTCGACAACCTCACCCCGCTCTATCCGACCAAGAAGCTCAATCTCGAGTACGAATCCAAGAACCTGTCCACCCGAATCGTCGACCTCCTGTGCCCGATCGGCAAGGGCCAGCGCTGCCTGATCGTCTCGCCGCCGCGCGCCGGCAAGACCGTGCTCCTGCAGGACATCGCGCACGCGACCACTGCCAACCACCCGGAGGTCATCCTGATCGTGCTGCTCATCGACGAGCGGCCCGAGGAGGTGACCGACATGGCGCGCAGCGTGAACGGCGAGGTGGTGTCGTCCACCTTCGACGAGCCGGCCGCGCGCCACGTGCAGGTGGCCGAGATGGTGATCGAGAAGGCCAAGCGCCTGGTCGAGCACAAGAAGGACGTGGTCATCCTGCTCGACTCGATCACGCGTCTGGCGCGCGCTTACAACACGGTGGTGCCGCCGTCGGGCAAGATCCTGTCGGGCGGCGTCGATTCCAATGCGCTCCACAAGCCCAAGCGCTTCTTCGGAGCCGCCCGCAACATCGAGGAGGGGGGCTCGCTGACCATCGTCGCGACCGCGCTCGTGGACACCGGATCGCGCATGGACGAGGTCATCTTCGAGGAGTTCAAGGGCACCGGCAACTCGGAGATCCACCTGGACCGAAAGCTGATGGAGAAGCGCATCTTCCCGTGCCTCGACATCAACAAGTCGGGCACCCGCAAAGAGGAGATGCTGCTCCACGAGAAGGTGCTCAACCGGGTCTGGATC
>DATFWX010000111.1:0-14609 GCA_035258845.1 Polyangia bacterium
AGGAAAGGTTGCGAAAAGCCCGGTCCAGGTCGAGATGCTGACCGAAGAGCTCGCGCGGCGGCATCTGACCACCGACCGCGAGTTCGAGGACCTCTTGGCCAGCGCCCGCTCGGCGCTCTCGCACCAGATGCCGGGCGCCTCCGAGCTGGAGATCCTCAAGCAGGGCCTGCGGTGCATCATCCGCGACCACGAGAAGCGCAAAGGCCTGGCCGAGTGGCCGCGCCCGCCCAAGCAGCCGACCGCGAGCCCGTCGCCTGGTGCGGCGGTTCCGCGTACGGTCAAGCGCGCGGTCTGGCAGCGCGACCAGGGGCGATGCCAGTGGCCCATCGCGGACGGCGGGATCTGCGGCTCGCGCGAGCGGGTCCAGTTCCATCACGTCATCGACCGCGGCAAGGGCGGCCCGAGCAGCGAGGACAACCTGATCCTTGCCTTCGGGGTCCACAATCAGCACGCAGCTGATCAAACTTGGGGCCGCGCGTTCATGGAGAAGTTCCGGCACTCACCCGAAACCCGGCGCCCCGAGGCCGCCACCGCGCGGCGCCGAGGCAGCCGCTGTTCGCGTCAAAGGCTACCGGCTACCGGCCTGGACAGGGCGTCGCGAGCATCTCGGGCGAGCCCGGCCGCCCATAGGTCACGAGCTTCCTCAAGGTGTCGATAATCGCGGGCTCGCCGCGGTCGCCGACGGAGTTGGTTTCCTCGTAGTGATCACCGGGGGCCTCGGTCACGTACGGGGTCGAGCCCAGCTCGAAGTCGTAGTCGGGCACGATGTAGCCCAGGAAATCGTCTGTGAGCCCGAACGCCATGCGGAAGTCGCCTTCCATGAGATCGCACACGTACGGAGGTGGCGGTGCCTTGGCCAGATTGGGCGGGTTGGTGTTGTTGGCCTGGATGATCTGGTACGAGCCCGAGTGCTCGCCGTGATAGCCGCCGACGAAGAGCTCGGGGAAGAGCTCGCCCGGCACCGTGACCAGCGACACCGGACCCAGACGGAGATAGGTCACCTCGCTGTCGACTTGCGGCGTGTTGTCACGATCGATGGGACGCGTGCGATCCCAGTTGTTGAGCGCGCGCGTGTCCATGAACAGGCCGGCCAGGAAGGCCACCTGGTAGCGCACGTTGTCGACATAGATGCGGAAGCTCTTGGAGCGCCAGGCCGGTTGTAGCTGGGCCACGGTGACGGCGCCCTGGGCGAGCGCCTTGTGCGCGAACGCGGCCACGCCGTGGCCCTGCGCGCGCGCGCCCGCGAAGCAGTCGTCGGGCGTGACCGGATGGGTGCCCCCGCTGCCGTCGGGGCAGCCGGCCGCCGGCGGGTGCTGCGGCTGGTGGCACAGCGCGACCGGCTGGCCATCGTCGCCGATGGGATGCGTGTGCAGGCCGGTCAACAGGCCGCCGACCTCGCCCTGCATGAACAGCACGTCGGGCGCCAGCGGCGGATAGGTGGTCCCCAGACGGACAAAGCCGCGCTCGAGCCCCTGGCGCAGGTAGTTCACGTAATCGGCCGAGATGAGGTGGTTGTTGCCGCCTTCGATCTCGGGGTGCGAGGACCAGTTGACGAGCGCGGTGAGAGGAGTGCCGTCGAGGCGGTCGAAGCGCAGGACCGTGAGCGTGTTGTCGATGATGACCGGGTCGCGCGTGTCGGCGACATAGGGCTTCATGTCCCCGCCCGCGTCCTCGGTGCGCGCGCTGCCGATGGTGACGGTGGCGGGCTCGAGCCGGCCCAACGCGTCGTGGATGGTCTGGGCCACCGCGTGGTTGAGGAAGTCGTCGTACTTGGGATCGATGCCGGAATGGCCGTCGTCGCGCCCCCAGATGCCTACCGAGTCGGGTCCCTCGTGCACATGCGTGGAGCCGACCAGCACAAGGTCGATTCGATCGCCGCTCTGGCGCACCAGGTCGCGGATCCTCTGGATCTCGTCGTAGAAGTAGCCCACCAGGTCGAGCTCTGCGAGCGCGATCGTGAGGCCGTGGGTGCGGATGACGATCGCGCGGACGTCGAGGCCGTCGTCGTCGTGGATGCCGACCGCGGGGCGGCCCGAGCCGTAGCCGGCCATCCAGGCGCCGACCGGACGCAACTCGTCTCCGGTCTCGCCGGGGTTCCAGGTGTCATTGCAGTTGCTGTCGATCCAATTGGCGAACGCGGCAAACGGATCCACCGTCATGTTGGCTGCGGTCGGGTTGATGCTCGCGCGCGCGTAGCCGACCAGAAGCGACGTGTCGCCGGTGTCGGGGCAGGCCGGACCGGGACACTCGACATCCGGCTTGAAGGGAGCCGGGCCGCCGGGGCTGTGTGCGTCGTCGCCACACGAGCACGCCAGCAGGCTGGCCGAAAGGCCGATGCGAAGCGCCAAACCCATGTCAGTCCTCCCGGTTAGGCTAAAGTTGGGGGGAAATTACCGCGGGGCGGGCGGGGAGGCAACCGGTCCGACCGGCGTCTTGACGGGAGCTGGCTCGCGGGCGGATCTTCTCGGGTCGCATGTCGCTGGCAGGCGTTGCCAAAGAGACCCTGGTCATCGTCGCGCGCGGAAGCTACCGAGCGCCCTCGGGCGCCGAGGTCTCGGTACGCGAGGCGGTCGATCGGGCGGTCCAAGGCACCCGGCTGTATGGGCCCGAGGAGCTCGACCGGTTGCTCGAGCACACGTCAACCACGATGCCAGTCCGCGGGCCGACCATCGAGGTGACGCCCGAGAGCACCGCCCAGGCCGGCCGCCGCCTCGCGCAGGCGGAGGCTCTGCCCGCCGTGGTTGCGCTCAACTTCGCTTCGGCCAAGAACCCCGGGGGCGGATTCCTGGGCGGCGCCAAGGCGCAGGAGGAGGATCTGGCGCGCTGCTCAGCTCTTTACACCTGCCAGCTCACCGCGCGCGATTACTATGACGCCAACCGCGCGTGCGGATCGATGCTGTACACCGATCGGATCATCTACTCGCCCGCTGTGCCCTTCTTCCGCGACCACGGTCTCCGACTGCTCGAGCAGCCCTTCCCGCTTTCCATCATCACGGCGCCGGCACCGAACGCAGGGGAAGCCCTGCGCCGCGATCCGGCCGGTCAGGTCCAGATCCGCGCGACGCTGCAGACGCGAGCGGGCAAAGTGCTGGCGGTGGCCCAGGACCAGGGGCATCGGGTGCTCGTGCTGGGCGCCTGGGGCTGCGGCGTGTTCCGCAACGATCCGGCGCTGGTCGCGGAGGTGTTCGGCGGCTGGCTCGCGTCGCCGCGATTTGTCGGCGCGTTCGAGCGGGTGGTGTTCGCAATCTACGATCGCAGCGCGGGCCGCGCCACGCTGCGCGCGTTCCAGACCCGCTTCGGCAGCTAGGGCTCAGCTACTGAACCGCAATTCGGTAGCGCACGGTTTTGTCGAGGCATTTGTAGCAGGCCGCTCGGATGAGGTGCTTGCCCGCCCCTTGTACGGTGTACTTGATCTGGTTGACGTCCCAGTCGCCGGTTGAGCCGACCGTCACCATCTGTTCCTTGAGCTTGCCGCCCATGGGATCGAGCACGGCCAGGGTCGCATTGGCGGTTCCCTTGTCGACCTGGGTATAGAAGCCCAGTTGCAGGGTCTCGGCGGCGGAAAGCTCGATCACGTAGTAGCGCGGCGTCGAATCGATGACGACCCCCTCGACGGTTTGACCGCGGCTGACCGGCTCCGCGGACTCGAGCGTGGTGCCGCCGGAGCTGGGCGCAGCCGCCGGCGCGCCCGGTCCCGCGGGCGGGCCCGACGAGGCTTCGGTGGTCGCGCAGCCCATGGAGAGACACAACGGCAGAGCCATGGCGAGCTGTCTTTTCATGGAATCCTCCCCTCAATGAGAAAGCGCGCTCTAGGGCGCGACGATTACTTTAGTCTGACTGGGCGCAACCTGAACGCCGCCGGGCGCGTTCGAGTTGGTGCCGTTGTGCCCGGCCGCGCACACAAGGTGCACCGCATCCTTGCCCTCGATCTTGACCTTGGAGCTGCCCTGCTTCCACTTGGTCTCGCCCATGTCCTTGCTCGACACCACACCGCCCGCCACGCCCGGCTCGTCGGCGCTCGTGCGTGTGACCTCGCTCGATTTGTGGACTGCCTTCTTGTTGCAGATCTTGACCTTGCTCGAGGTCTCGCTGGAATCGGTAAGCATCGCGATGTTCGGGTAAGGCAGCGGCAAAGGTGGGCCCGGCGGCGCCGGCGTCTTGCACACGTCCGGAAACGCGAAGCTTTGACCGCCGCCGTCGGTGGAGGCTGGAAAAATCGCCGCCATCAGCCCAGCTCGATCTTCTGGCCGTCGACGCGCACGACCCCTTTGGCCGTGAGAGCAGCGGTCGCACCAGCCAGCTGCAGCAGGCCCTGCGCCAGCGTGCGCACCCGGCCTGCGCGCAGCTCGGCCAGCTCATCGACGCGCCGATACACGTTGCGCGCGCGCTCGATCAAGCGCCCCACTACGGTCTCGAGCTTGCCCAGCCGAAGGCGCGCCGACTCGGCATCCAGCCCGAACGTGGGTGCGCGCAGCTCGATGCCACGGCTGGCCGCCACCCGGAAGGCGCCGTCGGGCAGGTCGAGCACCAGATCGCCGGTCGGCACGCCGACCACGGTCTGGCCGGTCTGGGGATCGTAGCGGAAGAGCAGACGCGCCTGTGCGTCGCGCACTTCGATCGGAGCCTCGTCCGCAGTCACCACCCGAAGCCGAGAAGCAACTTTTGGCGCCAGTTGCCGAACACCTGGGTTAGGAGCACCAAGCATGCCTGCACCTCTTCTCGAGCTGGATGCTAGCGGCGCTCTTTCGCGCAAACAAGGCATTGACATGCTCCTCTCCCGGTCCCTATCCTGCCGTGCGGGGCGCCCGTGAAAATCTTCAACGAATCCCAGGAGCTGCGCGTCGCTTACATGCCCAGTGCGCTGCGCCCTCGGAAGCCCTCACTCACAGTTATCGCCAAAGGCACGTGGAAGTTGCGTCCCGACGCGCCGCCGGCGCCAGCCGAGGAGCCGCTCTACCCGAGCGGCGATGTGCGCTGGGACGACGATCCCGAGCGCAGCCTGCGCTACCCGTCCGACTTTGCGCCCTGGAAACCGCGCGCAGACATTCTGTGCGTGGGGCGCTGCCACGTTCCCGGTGGCCGGCCGCTGCCCGCCTGCCGGGTCGAGCTCCGGGTCGGCAAGTGGAAAAAAGCGCTGGCCGTGATCGGCGACCGCACCTGGCGCGGTGGGCTCGAGCCCATGACCGCGCCGGTGCCGTTTCGCGAGCTCGAGCTCCAGTGGGAGCGGGCGTTTGGAGGCGGCAAGGAAAGGCGCAACCCGGTCGGTCGCGGCGCCGAAGCCAGCCCGGGCGCGCCGCTGCCCAACCTGGAGCTGCCAGCCGCGCTGATCCAGAAGCCGGGCGACCGTCCGCCGCCGGCCGGTTTGGGGCCGCTCGACATGATGTGGCACGACCGCTTCGCGCGTGTCGGGACCTACGACGGGGCCTGGCTCAAGGAGCGCTGGCCCGGCTTCCCGCGCGACTTCGACTATGGCTTCTTCAACGCCGCGCCGGCCGACCAGCAGGTCGAGTTCCTGCGCGGCGACGAGCCCCTGTATCTGCAGAACCTGCATCCCGCGCAGGCGGACTATCGCGCGCAGCTGCCGGGCGTGCGCGCGCGCGTGTTCGTGCGGCGGGTCAAGGCGCGCGAGCTGCAGGAGATCCCGACGCGACTCGACACGCTGTGGATCGACACCGAGAGCGAGACGCTGGTCCTGGTGTGGCGCGGGCTGTGCGAGCTGCAGGGTGACGAGCTGGACGAGGAGGTCGGGGAGCTCTTGTTTGCGCTGGAGCCGCTGGCGGCCGAGCTGCCGGTGGCCGAGTACGCGCAGAAACTGTTGCGCCGGCTGGGCGAGGAGGCCGCCGAGGGCGAGGCCGAGCCACCGCCGGTCGAGGTGGTGGCGGGCCCGCCCGAGCCAGCGCTCGCGCCCGCGCCGCCCGAGGCCGCGCCCGCGCCGCCGGCGCTGCTCGAAGCCGAAGCGGCCGCGACCGCGGCCGCGCTCGACCAGCTACTGGCCCAGCTCGGGATCGATCCGGCCACGCAAGCGCCGGTGCCCGAGCGGGCAGCACTTCCGCAGCTCGATCGCAAGCAGCTCGCGGAGCTGGGGCTCCTGGATGTGATGGCCGAGGCCGAGCAGGCGGCGCAGGAGCCGCCGCCGGCCGAGCTGCCGCCGCCCGAGCCGGCGCCGCCGCCCGCCGAGCCGGCGCCGCCGGGCCGCGACTGGTTCCTCGCGCGGTGGCAGCGAGGTGAGCATTTTTGCGACGAGGATCTGAGCGGGCTTGACCTGTCGGGGCTGGATCTGCGCGGCATCGACCTGCGCGGCGCCATCCTGACCGGCGCCCGGCTCGACGGCACCCGACTCGAGGGTGCACGGCTCGACCGAGCAACCGCACCGGGCGCGCGGCTGGTCGAGGCGTGCCTGCACAAGGCCTCGCTTTCGGAAGCGGACCTGACGGGCGCGGTGCTGAGCCGGGCCGATCTGTCGGCGGCCGATTTGTCGGATGCTGCGCTTTCGGAGGCGCGGCTCGACGGTGCGCGGCTCGAGGGCGCACGGGCGCCGCGCGCGCTGCTGGCCCGCGCTGACCTGTCGAACGCGCTCGCCCGAGCGTGCGAGCTTGCGGGCGCGGACCTGACGGGCGCGCGGCTCGACCGCGCCGACTTCACGCAGGCCCGCATGGCCGACGTGGTGCTCGAGCAGGCGGCGGGCGAGCGGGTCGAGTTTGCGGGCGCCGACCTGCGTGGGGCCCGCGCGACCGAGGCCGCGCTCGCGGGCGCCCACTTTCGCGAGATCAAGGGCGCGCGCTCGCTATGGACGCGCGCGCGGCTCGAGCGAGCCGACTTCCGCTTCGCCGACCTCGAGCGGGCCGACTTCACGCGCGCGCAGCTCGAGGGTGCGCACCTGGGCGCGGCCAATCTCAAGAGCGGGTGCCTGGCCCGGGCGTCGCTCCGCGGGACCGTGCTGGCCGGTGCCAACTGCTTCCGCGCGAGCTTCGAAAAGGCCGACCTGCGTAAGGCCAACTGCCAGGGCGCCAGCTGCTTCGAGGCCGAGTTTCTGGCCGCGCAAACCGAGGGCGCCGACTTTCGCGGCGCCAACCTCCTGCGGACCAAGCTCGGGTAAAAGTGGCGACGCTTTCGGCAGACCAGGTCAGGCAGATGGTGGCGGCGGGCGAGCCCCTGGCCGGCGCCGAGCTCGACGGGATCGATCTGGCGGGCGCCGAGCTTGCAGGCGCCAACTTCAGGGGTGCGCGCCTGCGTGGAGTCAGCCTGCGCGGCGCCTTCTTGGCGCTGGCCAACTTCGCAGAGGCGACGCTTATCGACGTGGAGCTGGCGGGTGCCGATCTATCGAGCGCGATCCTGACCCGGGCAAAGCTTCTGCGCGTGGGCGCGGTCGGGGCGCGCCTCGACGGGGCCGATCTCTCGCAGGCCCAGCTCGGAGCCGGCGCCAAGGGCGGCGACTGGGCCATCGATCTGCGCGACGCGATGCTGGAAGGCGCGCGGCTCGAGCGCGCGCAGCTGCCGGGCTGCGACCTGGCCAGCGCGCGCCTTGCCGGCGCGTATGCCGAGGGCGCCGATCTGCGGGGGGCGCGCCTGGTGTGGGCCGATGCCGCCGCGGTCGACCTGCGGGCGGCCCAGCTCCAAGGTGCCGATCTGAGCGGCGCCAAGCTTTTAGCGGCGCGCCTCGAGCGCGCCGACCTTTCCAACGCGCAGCTCGCAGGTGCCACGCTCGAGCGCGCATCGCTGCGCGGAGCGCGTCTGGGCGGGGTCGACCTGCGCAAGTGCACGCTCAAAGACGTCGATCTCGGGCAGGCCGATCTGGCCGGTGCGCGCGGCGTTCAACCGGTAGGCGAATCCCGGCTCGATGGCGCCAATCTGGAAGGGGTCGATCTGTCGGGGCTCGAGCTTGCGGGGGCGGCGCTCTTGGGGGCGCGCCTGCGCGGCGCCAAGCTGGCCCGGGCCAACCTCACCGGCGCGCGCCTGGCCGGGGCCGATCTGACGGGCGCCGATCTGCGGGCGGCGCGCCTGCGCGAGGCCGATCTGAGCGCGGCGGCGCTCGCCGGCGCGGCGCTCGAGGGCGCGGACCTCGAAGGCGCGGACCTCAGCGGGGCCCATCTGGGCGCAGCCGATCTGCGGGCGGTCAAGCTCGCGGGCGCGCTGCTGACCGACGCCAGGCTCGAGGGCTGCAATCTCGAGCGGGCGGCCCTGCGCGGCTGTTCTCTCGCCGGAGCGCGCCTTTGCGGGGCGCGCCTCGAAGGGGCCGATCTGAGCACGGCCGATCTGGCGGGCGCAGATCTCGAGAAAGTGGCGGCGCGCGGGCTGGAGCTGGCGGAGGCGGAGCTCGCGGGCGCGTCGTTGCGCGAGGCCGACCTGGGCGGCGCCAACCTGCGGGCGGCCGTGCTGACGGGCGCGGACCTTTCCGGCGCCTCGCTGGCCGAGGCCCGCTGCGAGGCCGCTGTGCTGACCGGCGGCAAGCTCGAGCGAACCGACTTTTTGCGCGCCGATCTGGCGCGAGCAGCGCTCGAGCGGGCCGATCTGCGCACCGCGCGACTTGGCGGCGCTCGCTTTCGAGAGGCGCGCCTGGCGGGCGCCAACCTGTCGGGCGTCGACCTGTCGGGGTGCGATTTTACGGATGCCGACCTGTCGGGAGCATCGCTGGCGGGGGCGCGGCTCGTGCACGCGGTTCTGACACGCGTCGATTCGACCGGGGCCGATTTTCGCGGCGCCCAGATCGGCACCATTTCTGCACGCTCGGCCCAGTTCGTGCGCGCGCAGATGGGCGGCGTCGTACTGGCCCGGTCGGACCTGCGCAGCGCCCATTTCGAGGACGCGGTCGTCGAGGCGGCCGACTTCGGCGAAGCCAACCTGGAGCGTGCCTTCTTCATGGGCGCGGACGCGCGCGGCGCCCGGTTTCTGCGGGCGCGCTTGCGCTTTGCCGATTTGTCGCACGCGCGTCTCGACGGCGCCGATCTGCAACTGGCCAATCTCGAGCAGGTCTGCTTTCACCGGACCACCCTGACCGGCGCACGGCTCGACGGTGCGCTGCTCAAGGACGCCCGGCCCACCGATCAAGAGCTGGCGGCGGCCGAGGACTTCCGGCCCCCGTCTCCGCCGCCACCGGACAAGAGGAGCAGGTCATGACCACAGCCCACATGCCGACTCCCAGCCGCAGCGCACAGGTCGCGCTTTCGATCGAAAGCCCGGCCGCCAAGCCCGGGGTGCTGCATCTGCTCGAGCTGAGCGGAGGCGGCGAGATGTCGCGCGTGTACAGATACCATCTGCGGATGGCGGCGTCCGATCCGAACCTGGACGTGCGCGCCCTGATGGCGGTGCCGGCCCAGGTGACCATCGACGTCGGATGGCAGCCGCAGGTGATCCACGGCATCTTCAGCGAGCTCAGTGTGGTCGATGCGGGGCCGCATTGGACCCTGCTCGAGGCCACGCTGTCGCCCCGGCTGGCCCGCCTCGCGCTGCACGGGCACAACCGGGTCTTCCTCAAAAAAACCACGCTCGAGATCGTCAAGGATGTCCTTGCCGAGAACGGTTTTTTGAAGGCGGATCTCGACAGCCGCTGCGACGCCGCCAAGTACCCCCAGCGCGAGTTCGTGATGCAATACAACGAGAGCGACCTCGACTTCATCAGCCGCTTGATGGAGCACGAGGGCATCTTCTACTTCTTCGAGCAGGGCAAGGACGTCGAGCTGCTGGTGCTCGGGGATCGCGACAGCATCTCGAGCCGCGCGGTGCCCGACCCGTTCACGATCTCGTACGTTCCGCTCGCTGGCCTCGCCTCCGGGGGCGTCGACCTGGACGACGCGGTCGGCATCGAGCGCAGCATCCATTCGCTGTCGCTGCAGGCGAACATGGTTTCGGCCGGCGTCACGGTCAAGGACTACAACTACCGCATCCCGAATGTGGATGTGCGCGCGCACAAGGAGGCTTCGAAGCACGGCTACGGCGACGTCGAGGAATACGGCGACCATGCCAGGGACGACCAGGACGCCAAGCGCTACGCGGAGATCCGAGCCCAGGAGATCCGGTGTCGCGAGCAGGTGTACCGCGGAGCCAGCGACTGTCCGGCCTTTCAGCCGGGCGTGAAGTTCCAGCTCGACGACCGCCACCCGCGCACCGACTTCCGGCAGCGCTATCTGATTATTGCGGCCGAGCACCAGGCCGCGCAGAGCCATCCCGAGTTCGCACCCACGCATGCGCTCGGCTATCGCAATAGCTTCACGGCGCTGCCGGCCCACCTCGTGTTCCGCCCGCCGCGCATTACGCTCAAGCCGCGCATTCACGGGGTCATGAATGCAAAGGTCAAGGAGGGTGACGAGCCGTACGCGCACATCGACGACCAGGGCCGTTATCACGTGCAGCTGTTCCCGGACCTGAAAGACGCGGGGTCGCACTGGATCCGGATGGGCCAGCCCTACGCGGGCGCGCATTACGGCCAGCACTTCCCGCTGCACAAGGGCACCGAGGTCCTGCTCACGTTTGTCGACGGCGACATCGATCGACCCATCATCTCGGCAGCCGTGCCCAACCCGCAGACGCCCAGCCCGGTGACGTCGGCCAATCGCGAGCAGAACGCCATCATCACCGCGCAAAGCAACTACCTGGTCCTGAACGACCACAAGGACGAGCAGCGGCTCGTGATGGGAAGCCCGACCAAAGAAACCTTCTTGCAACTGGGCCACCACCAGAAAGCCGCCATCGACGGGGTCCAGCCCGGATCCCACATCGGCGTGGTCGACGGCGCGCTCCTGCACAGCCAGGGCGATATCCTGGAGGGGGCTCACGGCAACGTCGAGCAGGCGGCCGGCGAGCACATGACCCATCGGGCGGGCGAAAGCCTGGTGCAGAGCTCGAAGATGATCGGCGTGTCGGCGAAAAAGACGCTGGTTGGGACGGCGGGCAGCCGCATGAGGCTGGAGGCCCAGGACTCGCTGTTCGCCCAGGGCGGCTCCGAAGCCATGCTGGCCGGCAAGTTCATCAAGATCGTGTCGGGGTGGACCAAGACCCACGTGTTGGACTTTCCCGCCCACAAGGTCGAGCACAATCTGGAACAGCACGGCGCCGAGAACGAGGCGCAGGTGGCGTCTCACGACGCCTCGGCCACCAGCCGCGCCGCGCTGGTCACAGCGGTCGGGGAAACGCTCGAGATGCTGGCGACCAAGGCGGTCGAGGCCGCCTTTTCGCTGGTCAAGATCCGACGGCCCCGGCTGTCGGCCAAAGCGGCCGGCCTGACCGCGGCCCGGATTGCGACCGCGGCCGCGCTGGGACGGATCGAGCTGTTCGCCAGCGGAGCGGTCGAAGCCATTGCGATGGCGGGGATGGCCAAGCTCGGAACCATGCTCGGCACGACCGAGGTGTTCGGACAGCAGGTCGACATTGCCGGTCACTGGGAGATCAAGGCGGCCTCCAAGCGGATGGTCGAGGTGGCGGGGGACCAGCATGTTCACCTGATGGCCCCAGGGTCAGACGGAGCCGTCGAGGCCTACGGAACCAAGGCGACCAACGTCGGCTTCATCGACCAGGCCGACGAGCACGCCAACCACGGTCCGAGCAAGAACGTTCACGTTCGGGCCAACGAGTGCGTCGAGACCAAGGTGGGCGATTGGAATCTGCGCGTCAGCTCGGGCCAGGGCGACAGCCCGAAGGAGGGACTGTTCCTGTACCGAGGCAAGAACGATCCCGACGGCGATCGGATCACGATTCGCGAAAATCTGTGTCGGATCCAACTTGGGCCCGACGTCAGGGTGACGCTCGACAAGGACATGATCCAGCTCGTGGTGGGACCGAGCAAGGTGACCGCGCACCGCCAGGGCGGTGCCTCGCTCAAGGGACCCGAGGTGAGCCTGAACGGACACCTCAAGGTCCTGCGGCCGGATTGAGATGGAAGCGCGACCGGAGGTTGGCCAGCTCGTTCGTCTGCGTGGCGTCGTGCGCGGCCGCGGCGGCGAGGGCGGCTTCGTGGCGGCCTCGGCTTTTCTGCACATCGCCGATGAAAAACCCGTGCACAAGCAGATCGCCGAGCGCTTCGACCTTGTGCCCGAGGACGGCGCCATCGTGTCGGTCACCATGCCGGTCGCGCCCCAGCTCCTGGTTCCCGAGCGCGTGCGAACGGGTCGCTGGGAAGAGGTCGAGAGCGATGCGCTGGCGGCCTTGTTTCGGGCGCCCGCTCCCTTCGTGGCCGTCAAGCTGGGTGGCGCTGCCATCGCGAGCGGCGAGACCATCGAGCTGCTCGGGCGTGTGGTCGAGACGGCGGCGGTCGAGCCCGAAGGCGGCCTGCGCGGTCCGGTCACGAGCCGCATCGCAGGCGTGGAGGCGCTTGCCCTTGCGACCGGTCCGGAGGCATCGGCGGCCCTCGACCGCGCGCAGATCGAAATCGAGAAAAAGCTGGCGGCGGAGCTGCGGGCGGCGCGACGGAAGCAGCGCGTCGTGGGGCACTGGGCCTGGATCGGCCTGGCGGGGCTGCTGCTCTTGAGCTCGTTTCACCCAGCCTGGCGCGGCACGCCCGCGCTGCGGGCCACCACGGTGCTTGGCTTTCTATGCGTGGCGGTGTGGTGGCGACCGCGGCGGCTGGCGCGGGTTCATCGCAGCGAGGATCCCGGGTTCGGCCGGCGTCGCGTCGACTTTGCAGATCCGCTGCTCCCGGTCGCGGCCGGGCTCTTTCTGCTGTGGCATTTCTCGTGTTTTGGAAGCCCGCCCCATCCGTTCGTGAGCCTGACGGCCGACTACATCTGGCTGATCTGGGCGGGCTACTTCGCGGTGCTCACCTTCTGGCGCCAGCGCGGCCTGGTCCGGCTGCGCAGCATCCTTGCCGCCGCGCCGTCTCATCCAGCCGGCATCTCCAGCTCGGTGTGGGGGCTCTCGGTGGGCACGGTCAAGGGCGGCCGCATGGACTCCATTCTCGACACGCCGACGCTCGACCTGCACGGAACATTCACGGTCGAGACCGAGGCAGGCGTCGTGGAGGTCGATCCCAGCAAGAACACCCTATGGGCCTCGACCACCCGGCGCGGCGAGGTGACCGGCACCAGCTGGTGGGAGTACGATCTGATCCCGCCCGGGGCCAGCATCGCGGTGGCCGGACGCCTGCGGCGCGAGCAGGAGGGCGCGCCCGGCCGCATCGAGCCCTACGGCCCCGACTCGGTTATCCTGTTTGCCACCTCGCCCAGGGGCGACCCTGTGCCCACTCTGAAGCGGCAGGCGTGGCTCTACCAGGCGGCCGTGGTCGTGAGCCTGATCTTGCTGGCTCAGGTGGCGCTCAGCGTGGCCGTCAGCCGCGGCCTCATCCATTTCTGAGCCCGCGCGGGCTCATTTGAGATCTTTCCAGTCGCCTCGGATCGGGGGCGGGGCGCTGGCCGCACCGACCACGTAGTCGGCGCGCCGGTTGCGCGGTTCATCGGTTTCGTCGGGGGTGCGCACCTTGAGCAGGTCCTCGCCGAAGCCTTCGTACGAGATTGGGATCTTGAGGCCTTTGCGCCGGAAATAGTCGGCAATCGCGCGCGCCCGGTCGAGCGACAGCTTGCGGTTGTGATCCTTTGTGCCGACGGTGTCGGTGTGGCCGGCCACCCACAGCTTGACCTTGATGAACCGTTGCGCATCGCGGACCACCTGCTCGATCTTTTGCAGGCTGCGGTCGAGCTTGCTGGCCTCGGTCGGCCGAACGACCGCGCTGTCGGTCTCGAAATTGACGTCCTCGTGCTCGATGGTGACCGACCACGGGTAAAGGTCCACGTCGGCGCTGACCCCGTCCGAGGCGACCGCGTGCAGCTTCATGGTCATGACCTTGCGCGGCTGCTGGGTCCAGGGCAGCGCGAGCCAGGTCCCGGGCGGCTCGCCATGGAAGCTCGCCGAGCCGCCGCCGAGCTCGCCGCCGTCCTCGCCCAGCACCTTCAGCTCGGCGCTGCGCGCGGGACGCGACAGCTGAAAGCGCAGAACGTGACCGGTCAGGTCGAGATGCTCCCAGTCGTAGCGAACCTCCATGGCCGCGCGCACGAGCGTGTCGAAGTCGAGGTCGTACGACCACGGACCGTGCCCGACGATGGTCAGCGACAACGTGCCGGTGAAGTGGTGCTTGCCGGGCGGGACACCCCCGATGGCCAGGGTCGCACGCTGGCCCGCCGCCAGCCCCGGGTGCGAGAGTGTCACGTGCTGTCCGTCGTTGCTGACGAGCTCGATCCGGATCTCGGTCACTCGATCGATGGCGTGCAGCTCGATCGCCGGCTTCTGGCCGACCGCGACGTCGTTCTTGAGCGTGAAGCTGAGCGGCGCTTGCCAGAGTAAGACGAGCAGGAGCGGCACGCGGTCAAGATAACACGACCCGGAGCACCCGCGCGGGCGGGCGGTTGCGAAGCTCAACGGATCGGCCTTATCCTTCAAGGCTCTTCCACCCCTTCAAGGAGTGCGCCATGGCCGAGAGCGTTTACAAAATCATCGAACTGGTGGGTACCAGCACGCAATCATGGGAGAAGGCGGCCGCCGCAGCAGTCGAACGCTCCGCCAAGTCGCTCCGTGATCTCCGCATTGCCGAGGTGGTTGCGCTCGATCTGCAGATCGACAAGGGCAAGGTGAAGGCCTACCGCGCCAAGGTGAAGGTCTCGTTCAAATTCGAAGAGAAGTGAGGCCGCCTC
>DATFWX010000112.1:0-7453 GCA_035258845.1 Polyangia bacterium
CCGCCCGAGCCGCCGCCGCTGCCCGAGCCTCCACCCCTCCCACCGCCGCCGGCGCCGCCGGATCCGGTGGGGCCACATCCAAGCGCTGAAGCGAACACGAGGGACAACGATACTGCTAGGCAGGATAAGCGAGAGCGGCGCATGCCCGACCTCCTTGCCGCTAAGTTCGGTGCGCACTATAACGAGCCTGTATGTGTGTGTAAAGGGCAATTGTGCCGAAACCACAATGATGCATCGCGTTACTGTGCAAACTTTAGTTTACTTGTTTGATAGCTGCACGAACTTGCTCAGCTGGCCGTCGCTCCCGTAGAGTGCAGGTCGAGCCGTGAAGCGTGACGACGCGGTTAGGCTGACCTACGCCGGGCGTGAGCAGGTGGCGTCATGGCCGGCGCCGGCGCCGATCCGGCTTGCGCGCGAGGACGTGCTGGGCCCGCCGGTTCCTGCCGGCACGCCGGCGAGCCTGCTCGTGCGCGCCGACAACCTGGGCGGCCTGGCGGCGCTCCGGCCCGCGCTCGCGGGACGCGTCGATCTCGTGTATCTCGATCCACCCTTCGCGACCGCCGAAGATTTTGGCGCATTCGACGATCGCTGGCCCGACCGCGCGGCCTATCTCGGCATGCTGGAAAAGCGCCTGCGCCTTCTGCGCGCGCTGCTCAGCGAGCGCGGCTCGCTGATCGTCCATCTGGACTGGCACGTCGGCCACCTGGTGCGCGCCCTGCTCGGTGAGATCTTCGGCGAGGAGAACTCGCTGGGCGAGATCATCTGGGCCTACGGCTCGCCCTCGGGCGGTCGGACGGCCGGGGCCAAGCTGGTCAAGGCGCACGATATCCTGTACTGGTTCGCGCGGCGGCGCGGGCGCCACATCTTCCATCCGCTGCGCGTGCCTTACCATGAGCGCTACCTGCGCGATTGGTTCCGCTACGTCGATGACGACGGGCGCCGCTATCGCAAGCGCTGGCGCGGTCGCGGTCGGGTCGAGCGCCAGTATCTGGACCAGTCGCCGGGCATGCCGCTGTCGACGGTGTGGAGCGACATCCAGCAGGTCTACGCCGATCCGCGCGCGTACAAAGCCGGCACTCGTTCGGACGTGACCGGATATCCCACGCAGAAGCCGCTCAAGCTGCTCGAGCGGCTGATCGCGCTGGCGACCGACCCGGGGGGGCTGGTGGTGGACGCATTCTGCGGCTCCGGCACCACGCTGGTGGCCGCGGCCCGGCTGCGTCGATCCTTCGTGGGCATCGACGTATCGGCGCACGCGGTGCACGTGAGCAAGCGGCGGCTGCTCGTCGAGAGCACGAGCTTCGAGGTCTGGGCCGATGCGCCGCCGCCCGCGGGCCCGCCCCTGCGCTGCCGTGCCCACGCGCGCGGCCTGTGCGTGGAGGTGCAGCTCGACCCGAGCGCGGCCGCGCAAGCAGATCTCTGGGAGGTCGGCTTCGAGCCGCAGGTGGTGCGGCGCGCGCTGCGCGAGCGCGGCCGGCTCACGGCCACGCTTGCGCACGAGTACACGCGGCCGGGACGCCACCGCGTGCGCGTGCGAGTGCTGGGACGGGCCGGCGAAGCCAGCACGCAAGAGCTTTTGGTTACGCTAAGAAACCAATGAGATCAGGATTCTCGGGCTTGCCTCTAGACAGATGCAAAGCCACCCGTAAAATTCTAGTCACAATTGGTAGCGAAGGGATCCGGTCGCAAAAAAGCAGTGCGCCGAGCACCGACAGGCGAGTGGCACGCGATGGTCCGGGGCAACGCGCCCGTTCGCTACGAGCGCGGCGACGGCGCCTGGGTGGAAATCCGTTCGACCCGCGTGGCCGAGCGCGCCCTCTACGAGGTCGCCTCCAGCCGCGGCCATTCCGCGCGCTGCGAGAAATATTCCGACGCGCTGTCCGCGGCTCAACGCATGCGTGCCGACTGGGACAAGCTGTCCAAGCTCTCCCAGCTCTCCCAGCTGGTCAAGCTGTCCCAGCTGGTCAAGCGCGGCCCGCCCGGCCGCGCCTAGGCACAAGCGGCTCCGGGTTCACTGGGATCGGCGCAAGATGATCTTGCGTGCCAGATCGTGCTGGCCGTTCCACTCCACGAGCTCGCGGTAGGCGTGGTAGCCCCGCAGGCGCAGCTCCAGCGTCACCGCCGACGAGAACGGCACGTCGCGCACCAGGGCGGGCGTGAGACCGGACGGGTGGCCGTTCACGTACACTTCGGCGCCCGGGGGCTCGGACTGCACGGTCAACGTGCCCACGTCGGGCTGCAGGACCACGATGATCTCTTCCTCGCGCTGCACGTTCTCGAGCTTGCTCCGGTAGCCGCGCAGCGAGACCTCGACCTGATGCACGCGCTCGCGGTCGAGGTCGGGCACGGTGACCGGCGTGTGCTCGCCGATCGGCCGGCCGTCGAGCCTCACCAGCGCGTTGGGCGGCACCGAAACGATCTTGAGGCGGCCGCGTGGAGGCGCCGCCGCGGGTGCGCTCATCAGCCAGGTGATGGTGGCGGTCGCAATCGGGATGGCGGCCAGCAGGCCCCACACGATCGTGCGCACCCGGCGGGTTGGGGGACGCTTCACGAGCGGCAGCACCTGCGCGGACCCGAACGGCAGCCGGGCGACCGGCGACTCCGGAGACCGGAGCGTAGGCTGCTCGGTCAGGTCGGGCTCGCGGCGGGCCGGGGCGGCGCTCGCGCCGGCCGCGACCTCGCTCCGCGGGGACGGTTGCTTGACCGCCTCGTAATCTTCATACAGAGCGACCGGCTCGACCTTGGGCATGGGCGCGCTCTTGTGCGGCGGCGGGGGCGGGGGCGGTGGCGGCTTGCGCCGGGCCGCACCGCCGGACGAGGGGGCACCGATGCCGGGCAGGCGCGGGCGCGCGCCCGGTTGCAAGATCGGCGGCCGCTTGATCACCACGTTGGGCGGATGCGGCGTGCCCGATAGATCGAGAACGTCGGTCGGCCCCTCGATCGACTCCTCGCCGCTGCGCGGAGTTGCGACGGGCATGAACTGGGGCGGCCCACTGATGAGCGTGCTGTCGGCTTCCGAGAAGTCGGGCGGCCCCTGCAGCGTCGCTTGATTGGCCGGCCGCGGCGACGACGGTCGCGCCGCTATCTCCAGGTCGGACGGCTTGAACAGCACCGAATGCTCGCGATCGGGCTGGTAATCTTCGCGCGAGATCACCTCCATGACCTCGCGTGTGGCGCCGCGGGGGCCCAGCCGGACGCGCAGTCGATCACGGTCGTCCCCCATCACGCGATCCACGAATGCACCCAGCCGGTTCGCCGACATGTCGGGCGCGTACGCGAACAGGAAGCGCTCGAGCGCCCGCCCGAACGCGTGCGCGCTCAGGAAGCGCTCCTCGGGCTTGCGCGCGAGCGCCTTCATCACGATCGCCTCCAGCTCGACCGGAAGGTCGGGCCGGAGCGTGCGCGGGCTCTGGATGTCGGCCTTGCGCACGCGGTCGAGCAGGACGGTCAGATCCTCCTCCAGGTACAGCATCTGGCCGACCAGCATCTCGTAGAGCAGGATTCCGGCCGAGAACACGTCGGTCCGATGATCAACCGGGTCGCCCCACGCCTGCTCCGGCGACATGTAGTAGTACTTGCCCTTGATGACCCCGGCCGCCGTGTTCTGCAGGCGCTGGGTGGCCTTGGCGATGCCGAAGTCGACCAGCTTGACCTCGCCCGCATACGAGATCAGCACGTTCTGCGGCGAGATGTCGCGGTGGATGATGGCCAGCGGCCGGCCGAAGTCATCCTTCTTGTTGTGGGCGTAGTCGAGCGCGGCGCACACCTCCTGGGCCACGAACGCTGCCAGCTCGATCGCCATGTCGAGCTCGATCTCGCTGGCGCGCTTCAGGATCCGGAACAGATCGGCGCCGTCGACGAACTCCATCGCGATGTAGTAGGTCTGGTCGATCCGTCCCAGATCGAAAATCTGCGCAATGTTGACGTGCTGCAGGTGCACTGCGATCTTGGCCTCGTCGACCAGCATCTTGACGAAGTGCTCGTCCTGCGCATAGTTGGGATGGATGACCTTGAGCGCCAGGAACTTTTCGAAGCCGCCGATGCCACGGGTCTTGGCCAGATAGATCTCCGCCATGCCGCCGACGGCAATTTGCTGGATCAACCGGTACGGTCCAAAGCTTCGCTCAGCCACTCCGTCTCACCCGACGCGCTGGCGTGCCGCCGTCGTTCCCGGATGGACGAACACCGACAGCATGCGCAGCGGCGCCTTGGCCTGCTTGCGATCGAACGTACACACCACTTCGGTCGCCATGCCCGGGGCCACGTTGACGATAAACTGCGTCGCCGAGTTCGCGATCAGGTACAGGCCCAGCCCCGCGCCGTAGGTCTTGCGATCGATCTGACGAGTCGCGTGCAGGCACTTGTCGAGGTAGTCGAGGATGACGCGCTTCTGCAGGGTACCGAAACGATCGCGCACCGAGACCGCGAACGCCTCCTCGGTGACCGCGTAGCGAATCGAGACCGGACGCGGCGACGACAGATCGACCCGGTCCTTGGGCCCGATCTCGGCGAAGATCTGTCGGCCGTCCTCATCGATGGGCGCGTCGTAGAGCGCGTTCATGAGCAGCTCTTCGCACACCTGGCCGATCGACGAGCGCACCGGGCGCCGCACCCCCTGCTCCTCGGCGAAGCGCAGGATCTCGTCGATGGCGCGGCCGCGGCCCTGGAAGTCGCGCAGTCTGGTCAGTTGCACCGGCGCGTCGGCGGGCAGATACTTCTCGATGCCGAAGATGTCGCCGGTCACCAGCTTGCCGGCGATGATCGTGAGAGCCGGGAAATGGGACGAGTCGGCCACCAGCACATGATTGCAGTGCTGAGCTCGCAAAAGACGCGTGTAGGAGCCCAGGTCGGCCTGCGGAACTACGGCCACCAGCTGGGCCGAGTTGCGCAGGCGCGGCGCCAGCGCAGCCGGCGCATCGGGCCGGCCATCGAACGCCCAGAACACGAAGCGATGCGGCACCGGCCCGGCCGGCAGGCTCCGGATGCCCGGCCAGAGCTCAGCCTCCGCGCCCGCCGCGGTGATGGCCTCGCCCAGGTAGTCCAGCAGCTCCTGGCGCTCCGCGATGGCCAGCACTCGTTTGCGTTTCAAAGCTTTCCCATGCTACTGGAAGCTCCCAGGAAAGTCAAAGAATGCACAAGGTTGCATGATTCTTGGGGCTCATGAATCGGTGGCGGGAGGGCTCGCGCGGGCATTCGAGCGGGCGCGGGCGGATGGCTGCCGGGCCCTACAAATTTTTACCTCGAGCTCGCGCCAGTGGCGGGCGCGCGCGCTGCCGGCTCCTGAGGTGGCGGCTTTCCGGCGCGAGGCGGCGTCCGCGGACTGGCCGCTCCTCGCGCATGCGTCCTACCTCATCAATTTGGGCGCGGCCGACCCCGCGCTGCGGAAGCGATCGGCGCAGGCTCTCTCGGCCGAGCTCGCGCGCGCGGAGGTGTTGGGGCTCGATTTCGTGGTCTTGCACCCGGGCTCGCATGCGGGCGCCACCGCCGCCGAGGGGTTGGCGCGAGTGGCCGCCGGCCTGAGCCGGGTCCTGCGAAAGTCGGGCGGCGCGCGCGTGCGGCTGCTGCTCGAGCTCACCGCCGGCCAGGGCAGCTCGCTGGGCCATCGCTTCGAGCACCTACGCGCGCTGTGCGAGCAGACCGACGGTGGCGCGAGCCTGGGCATCTGCTTCGACACCTGCCATGCCGTGGCGGCGGGCTACGATCTTGCAGGCAACTACGACGGCGTGTGGCGCGAATTCGAGCGCGTGGTCGGCCTTTCGCGGCTGTGCGCGTTCCACCTCAACGACTCCAAGAAAGGGCTGGGCAGCCGCGTCGATCGGCACACCCATCCCGGCGCGGGCGCGCTCGGGCTCGAGGTGTTCCGGCGCCTGTTGCGCGACCCGCGCTTCGCCAAGCTGCCGGCGGTTCTGGAGACGCCGCCGCTTCAGGATGGGTCGGCATCGTACCGGCGCAACCTTGAACGGCTGCGGGCCCTGGAGTAAGATGCTGCGAGATGCGACGGCTGCGTCTGCTCATCGTCGACGATGAGCCCGACATGCTCGATTTCCTCGAGCGTGTCTTTCGGCACGAGTACGACGTGCTGCGAGCGCAGAGCGGCGAAGAGGCCCTGCAGGCGCTGGCCCAGGCCGAGGTCGACATCCTGCTCACCGATCAGAAGATGCCGCGCATGACCGGCATTCAGCTCCTGGAAGCCATCAAGGATCGACATCCCGATCTGGTGCGCGTGCTGATCAGCGGCTATACCGACGTGCCCGACATTCAGCACGCGGTCGAGCGCTGCCAGATCCACCAGTATGTGGTCAAGCCGGTCGACAGCGACCGTCTGCGCCAGGCGGTGCGCGAAGCCTGCGAGCGCCGCACCACCAGCGACTGGACGTTCACGCTGGGCCGAGAACGCGATTAATCTCCGGACTCACCACAGAGAACACAGAGAGCACAGAGGATTTGGAAGGTACCGGTTCCTTTCTCTGTGTTCTCCGTGTTCTCTGTGGTTAGCTGCGCGATCAGTAATGGATGCGGGCGTGCGCGAAGAAACTGCGCCCGGCTCCCGGGTAGGGTTGCAGCTCGAGCTGCGGCGACAAATCGTAAAACGCGTCGTGAGAGTAGTAGCGCTGATCCAGAAGGTTGTAAGCGAACGCGCTCAGGTCCAGGTTGTCGATGCCGAGCGCGCTCCGCCAGCGCAAGCCCAGGTTCCAGTTGGCAATCGCGGGCACGCGATCGAGCGCGAGGTCCGACACCGAGGCGTCGGCGCCGCAGGAACTCGGTGATGGCGGCACCCCGGGCGCGCAGTTGGCGCCGTTGAAGCGGAAGGGAGCCCCGCCCGGCAAGCGGTTGGGATCCTCGGCCGCGCCGGCCAGCCACAGCGTCGAAATCATATCCAGACGCTCGCGTACCAGGTTGAACGACGCGTTGATGTTGAACCAGTGGTTGGGCGTGAAAAGACCCAGGCCCCGGTTGCTGTCGGCCATCTGCAGGAACGTGTAGCCCACCTGCATCTGGTGGTCCCCGCGCAGGTACAGCCGGCCCAGAAACTCGGCCGAATGGATGCTGCGCAGGCCGGCGTTCTGGTAGATGCCGTTCTCGATGACGATAAAATCATCGATTCGGGTGTAGGAGTAATCGG
Source organism: Polyangia bacterium (assembly GCA_035258845.1). Classification (GTDB taxonomy): domain Bacteria; phylum Myxococcota_A; class Polyangia; order JAHFDS01; family DATFWX01; genus DATFWX01. The sequence goes on from DATFWX010000112.1 coordinate 7,124, forward strand.
CGCGCATCGTGAGCTCGCGGATCTTGCGCACGTTGCGCAGCACGCGTGCGTTGATCTCGCCCTGGGCCGCATTCGAAAACTCGTTCCTGATGTTGGAGCTGGCGCCCAGGTTGACCGCGCCGCCATACCCCGAGGTATCCGAGAAGACCGGCGGGCGGAAGCCCTGCGAGAAGTTGACCTTGAGGTGCCAGCTCGGGACGAAGTTCCAGACCAACGTGCCCGAGAACAACGCCAGCGGATCGTAAGGACGCTCGCCGAAGGCGGCCTGGATGCGCGCGCCGCCGTCGAGCGTGAGCTTAGGCGTGGGCCGCCATTGATCCGACAAAAAGA
>DATFWX010000113.1:0-8303 GCA_035258845.1 Polyangia bacterium
TCTCAATCTGAGGCGACACCTCCGCGTCGACGGGGGATGACAGCTCGCTCGGCATGCGAGCTGCAGAGGACCCGCTCAAACAGAGCGTGGAGGACATCCCATGGACAAGCACGGGAAGCGGTCGCAGTTGGCATCGATTGACAACTCGGTACTCGCGCGCGTATCAGGTGGCGATTTCTATGACGAGCTCGTCAATTCCTGGTCGTGGACGTTCGCGAACTCATCCTGTACGGACGCGGTCCAGGGCGCGGCAAGGGCGGCGTGGCAGTCGAGCGGGTGGGAGGCTGCGAATGGGGCCGCCCAGTCCGCCTGGAACGGTCCCGACTGCGCCTACTACGGCTGGTTCGACAACTCGAGCTGGTTCTCCTAGAGACCGGCCGGGATCCGGCGTTCGAGGCTGGTGCCGGGGGCGGGAATTGAACCCGCACGCCCTTTCGGGCAGGGGATTTTAAGTCCCCAGCGTCTACCCATTCCGCCACCCCGGCCGCGCTCGGGTCACTCTAGCATGACGCATCAAATGTGGTTATCGTTGGTGCGATGAGCGGCGAGCGTAGGCGCGGGTTTCGAGGCTTGCGAGCGAAGTGCAGCGGAGCGAGCCGCCGAGCCGCGCGGGAGCGAGCCGCGAAGGAATACCATGATGACTGACACCGCTCCTGACATCGCATTTCTGAGCACCGACGGCAGCGCCGTGCGGCTGGCCAGCCTGCATGCCGACCGGCCCCTGGTGCTGGTGTTCGTGCGCCACTTTGGCTGAACGTTCTGCCGCGAGCAGCTCGCGCAGTTGCGCGAGGCAATGCCCCGATTCACCGACAAGGGCGCCCGTCTGGCCGTGGTCACGCAGGGCGAGCCCGACCAGGCGGCCGCGTTCTGCGCGCAGCACGGCGTGGCGGACCACGTCACCTGCCTGGCCGACCCCAAGCGCGAGGCCTACCGCGCATTCGGCCTCGAGCGCGGCTCGTGGAACGATATCCTGGGGCCCAAGGTGCTGGGGGCCGGGCTGCGCGCCTGGCGCCACGGGGTGGCGCTGCCCCCCAAAGGCCAGGACGTACGCCAGCTCGGCGGCGCATTCGTGATCGATCGCGACGGCCACTTCCGGCTGGCCCATCGGGCCTCATCGTCGGCCGATCGGGCCACGGTCGACGCGCTCCTGGCCGCGCTGCCTTGAACGTTATCGCTCGTCGGCCGCGAAGCTCAAGACCTCCCGAATCGACGTCGCGCCGACGAGCAGCATGACCAGCCGGTCCAGACCCAGCGCGATACCGGCCGACGGCGGCAGCCCCTCCTCGAGCGCGGCCAGAAAGCGCTCGTCGATCGGATACAGGGGCTTGCCGAGCCGGCGCCGCGCAGCCAGGTCGGCTTCCAGCCGCGCCCGCTGCTCAACCGGATCGGTGAGCTCGCCGAACGCGTTGCCGAGCTCGAGCCCGCCCGCGAACAGCTCGAACCGCTCGACCACGCTGGGGTCGCCCGGCTTGGCGCGCGCCAGCGCGGCCAGATAAGCCGGCCACTCGTACAAAATGGTCGGCCGACCCCGTCCCAGCTGCGGCTCCACGCGCTCGAGATAGAGCGGCCAGAAGGCGTCCGCGTCCGCCGGCACGGGCGCGCCCGCGAACCGTGCAAACGCCTCCCGCATGGTCAGCCGCTCGGCCGGCCCGCGCACCTCGGCCCGCCGGGCCGGTGCCAGCGCGGCCAGCAGCCGGTCGCAGTCATCCATGATCTGCTCGTAGGCGCCGGGCGCGCGGTACCACTCGATCATGGTGAACTCGGGATTGTGATGGGGCCCGCTCTCGCCGGCCCGGAAGCATTTGCAGATTTGGAAAATCGGGCCCATTCCGGCCGCCAGCAGGCGCTTCATCTGGTACTCGGGCGAGGTGATGAGAAAGCCCCCCGGCTCCGCACGCACCGCATCCAGATGCAGCTCCAGCCCCGGTGAGGGCACGACCAGCGGGGTCTCGACCTCCACGAAGCCGGCAGCGAAGAAAAACTCGCGCAGCGCGCGCACGACGCGGTCACGGGCGCGCAGGAAAGCCAGCCGCCGTTCGGCCAGCCGGAAGGTCTCACTGGCCGGATCAGGAAACGCCCGGCTCCCCCGGTACGGCGAGACCACGCGCACGGCGCCCTCCTGGAGCTCCACCCAGTCACCGGGCGCAGCCGCCTGGCCCGCCGCGCGCACGGTCAGCACCCCGCCCTCCCCGTCGAGGAGCCGGAGCTCCTCACGGTGGCGCGCAAGCACGCGGTAAAGCCGGGTCATAGTTGCCACGCGCCTCGCTTTGGCGCGGCTCGGCAGGTCGCTTCGGCTTCGCCTCGCTTCAAGCCTCGAAACCCCGCGCCTCCGCTCGGCGCTTATCGGGAGACGCGCTCGACGTACTGGCCGCTGCGCGTGTCGATGCGGATGACCTCGCCCTCGTTCACGAACAACGGCACCTGCACGACCGCGCCGGTCTCGAGAGTGGCCGGCTTGGTCACGTTGGTGGCGGTGTCGCCACGCACGGCCGGATCCGACTTGACGATGCGCAGGTCGACGAAGTTGGGCAGGGTCACGCCGATCGGACGCTCGTTGAACAGCAGCACCTGGACGTTGGTGTTGTCTTTCATGAAGTCGGCGGCCTCGCCGACCACGTCGTGCTGGATATGCATCTGCTCGTAGTTGGAGGTATCCATGAACACGAACGCGTCGCCCTCTTTGTACAGGTACTGCATCTCGCGCTCCTCGACCGCAGCCGGCTCCAGCTTCTCGCCCGAGCGGATGTTGCGCTCGATGACTCCTCCGGTCAGAAGATTCTTCATCTTGGTGCGCGTGAAGGCGGCACCCTTGCCGGGCTTGACGAACTGCGCCTCGATCACGATGTAGGGGTCGCCGTCGACGAGGATCTTCAGGCCCTTGCGCAGATCGGACGTATCGTACATGGCTGGGAGCTTTTAGCTCAACCCCAGCGGGCTGTCAATCGACGGCGAGCTTCCGATTACAGGTAGAAGGTGAGCGCGAGCGAGGTCGAGAAGAGGCCTTCGAGCGAGCTGCCACCGCCGGTGGCGAAGCGAACCACGGTACCGCCCATGGCCTGCGGATCCTTGGTGGTGACGTCGAGCCCAGCGCCCAGCTTGAGCGTGAGCGAGATGCGCGAGGCCTCGACCCAGCCCAGCTGCCACTCGAAACCCATCGAGCCCGCGACGTCGAACCGGATCGCCGTGTCCGCATTCGAGCCCGGCTTGAACAGGAAGAAGTCGATGTCGGGCGAGAAGAAGGTCGTGATGTGCTTGTAGATGCCGATTGCGATGGGCACGCCCGCGTTGATCCCGAAGCCGATTGCGGTATCGCTGTCTCCCATGTCGGGCGCCAGGTGGATCAGCGTGATGCCGAGCCCGGCATCGAGCGCGATCTTGTCGTTGAACCAGTAGCGGATGCCGACGTTCGTGACGCCGAAGCCGGCCATGCCGGCCTGGGTTGCGCCGACCGAAATCTGAAAGCCCAGGCTCCCGATGACCTCCTCGTGGTCGCTCGCAGCAGCGGCTGCGACCTTGGGAGCGCGCGTGACCTGCGGCGGTGGCGCGGGAGCGGGCGGGGGCGGTGGTGGCGGCGGCGGTGGCGCGGGCTGGTCCCCCTCTTCTTGCGCCATCGCAAGGCCAGGAATCAGAATGGCAGCCGATGCCAATGCGAGCGCGAACGCGAGTCGTCGAAGCATCGATCCCTCCTCCTCGTGCGTGCGTCTGGTTGCCTTGCTTACGCCGTAGAGTCGTCAATCTTCCCGGTTGAAGCAAGTTTTTAGTGGTGCTACATACCTAAGCGGCGATGGCGTACTACTGTTGGAAGTGCGGCAACGAGCTGGTGTTCGAGGTCAAGGTAGGCGTCAAGGTCGGGCGCGGCGACGAGTGCCCGCACTGCCGAGCCGATCTTCATGTCTGCAAGAACTGCAACCTGTACGACCCCTCACTCCATAACCAGTGCCGTGAGCCCGAGGCCGCCTTCATCCGCGACCGCGAGGCCGCCAACTTCTGCCCTCACTTCGACTTCAAGGATCGCGACGCGCCGCCGGCCCAGGACGACAGCCTGCAAAAGGCCAAAGCCAAGCTCGACGCGCTCTTCAAGAACCTCAAGTAGCGCTTTAGAGGTTGTCCCGGAAGAACTGGACCACGTGCGGAATCAGCTCGGGGCTCGAGGCTGCCATCGCGGTCCCATGGGCGGTCCCGGGAACGATCTGGACATGCGCGCGCCGGCCGGCCAGCTTGCCCAGCTCGGCGGCGGCCTGGGCCGAGCGCGCATCCTCCTGCGCGGCCACGATCAGGAGCGGCCGGTGGCCGTACTTGGCGGCCACCTGACGCGTGTGCAGGCCGTGATAATCGAGCCCGGGTGAAAGCAGCGCGACCGCGTGCACGGCCACGGTGGGCGCCGCATAGATGAGCACTGCGCTCGAGCCGATGGACGACCCGACCGCGCCCACGCTGCGCGGTGCAATGTCCTTGCGGCCGCGCAGCCAGTCGACCGCCGCGTGTACGTCTTGCGGCAGCTTGTGCCAATCGGTGTCGCCGAAGGCGCCGAAGGCGAGCTTGCGCCCGCCCGGACCGCGCGTGGACGCGCCGTGGCCGCGCATGTCAATGGCCAGCAGCGCGTAGTCGTGATCGGCGCGCAGGGCCGCGATGAAGGGCGCCCACTCGGCGCGCGTCCCGCCCAGCTGATGGACCAGCACGATGGCGGGCGCATCCTTGCTCTTTTGCGGCGGGTAGTAGCTGGCGGCAATGGTCACGCCATCATCGGTCTCGATGGTCACGTTCTGCCCACCGGCGAGGTTCTGCGCGGCGGCAGCCTGGAGGAGCAGCGCGATCGTGAGCAGCATGCGCTGGCATCCTACCTCAGCTTTTGCTACCGTGCCCGCGCGTGGTCAACGACGAGCTCGATCTGGAGACTCGTGAGCTGTGTCCCGACGGCGCCTGTATTGGCGTCATCGGACCCGACGGCCGCTGCGGCGAGTGCGGGCGCACCCGTGCCGAGGCCGAGGCCGAAGGAGCGCCCTTCTCGGCGGGCGCCGACCTGTATGGCGACGATGACGCGGGCGACGCGGCGGGCGGAGCGGCCGCCGGAGCGGCTGACGACGCGGCCGGCCTCGACGAAGATCGTGAGCTGTGTCCCGACGGCGCCTGCATCGGGGTCATCGGCCCCGATGGTCGGTGCCGGGAGTGCGGCCGCTCGCGAGCTTGACAGCTGAGCAGATCTCCTTAATCTCTACCGGGTTACTCGGGAATCGAGGGAGAGATAACCCTTGAAGCTCACGACGAAAACCCGGTATGGGGTGCGTGCGATGTTCGACATCGCCTACCACAACCGGGGCGCGCCCACGCAAGCCAAGGACATCGCGCGCCGCCAGAACATCCCGCAGCGCTATCTGGAGCAGATCTTCCAGGAGCTCAAGCGGGCCGGCCTGGTCGATGCGCGGCGTGGGCCCCGAGGCGGCTATTACCTGACCCGCTCGCCCGAGGACATCCGCCTGGGGGACGTGATGCGCGCCCTGCAAGGACCCATCGAGCGCCTGTTCGCGGTCGACGGCGAGCCCGACGACGACGTGCACACCTCGCTGTGGCGCGATCTGGCGCGCAAGGTGGCCGCCTGCTTCGACGAGGTCACGCTGCGCGACCTGTGCGAGCGGCGCGACAAGCAGCGGGCGATGTACTTCATCTGAGGAGATCGATGGTGCCATTGGCGTCCGAAAGCGTGCTCCAGCTGATTGGGAACACACCGCTCGTGCGCCTGCGCAGCCTGGGCGGCGAGGCCGAGCAGGCAGCGACCCTATGGGCCAAGTGTGAGCAGCAGAACCCGGGCGGCTCGGTCAAGGACCGCATCGCGCTCGCCATGATCGAGGCGGCCGAGCAGGCGGGCCGCATCAAGCCCGGCCGCTCGATCATCGTGGAGCCGACCAGCGGCAACACCGGCATCGGGCTGGCCCTGGTGTGCGCGGTCAAGCGCTACCCGCTCATCCTGACCCTGCCCGAAAACATGAGCCTGGAGCGGCGCGCGCTCTTGCGTGCCTACGGCGCCGAGCTGGTGCTGACCGACGCCGCGCGCGCAATGGAGGGCGCGGTCGCACGGGCCGAGGAGTTGTGCCGCTCGCCCGACCACTTCATGCCGCACCAGTTTCGAAACCCGGCCAACCCCGAGGTCCATCGCCGAACCACCGGGCCCGAGATTGTCCGCCAGATGGAGGATCTGGGTGTGGACGCATTCGTGGCCGGAGTCGGCACCGGCGGTACCATCACCGGGGTGGGTGAGGTGCTGCGCAGGCACTGGCCGAGCCTGCGCATCGTGGCGGTCGAGCCGGCGGCCTCGCCGGTGCTCTCGGGCGGCGCACCGGGACCGCACAACATCCAGGGCATTGGGGCCGATTTCATCCCGCAGGTGCTCAACCGCGAGATCTACGATCAGGTGCGCACGGTCAGCGATCGCGACGCCTGGGACACCAAGCAGCTGCTGGCCCGGCGCGAGGGGCTCCTGGTCGGCATCTCGGCCGGCGCGGCGGTGCACGTGGCCCTTGAGGTTGCGCGCGAGCTGGGCCCGGAACGGCAGGTGGTGGTGGTGCTGCCCGACACCGGCGAGCGCTACTTCAGCCTCGACGAATATTTCAAGGGGGCGGCGTGAGACGAGCCGAGGGGCCCCACGCAAACGAGGATCCGGGTTTCCGCCCGGCCCAACTGGAGCGTGGGGCGAGGCGAGTCCGGGGCGGCGATCTCGGCGGCGCAGCGACGGCGGAGCCGCAGGGTCAAGGGACCACGAGACGAGGCGAGGGGACGCCGGCCGACCTGCGCGTGCTGATCGTGGGCGCAGGTGGCCTGGGCTCGCCGGCGGCGCTGGCGCTGGCCGAAAGCGGTGTGGGCACGCTGGGCCTGGTGGACGACGACACCGTGGACCTGTCCAACCTGCACCGCCAGCTTCTGCACACGACCGCCGATGTCGGCCGCCGCAAGGTCGACTCGGCCGCAGACACGCTGGCTGCGCTGGCCCCGTCGACAACCGTGCTCCGCTTCCCGTTCCGCCTCGACCCCGCCCGTGCGGCCGAGCTTCTCCCCCAGTTTGACATCGTACTCGAGGGGTCTGACAACTTTGCCACCAAGTTCCTGGTCAATGACGCCTGCGTGCTTTCCGGCATGCCCTTCGTCATTGGCGGCGCCGTCCGCTGGAACGGCCAGCTTCTGGCCTGGTCCCCCGATCACGCGGGCGGCGCCGGCTGCTACCGCTGCCTGTTCGAGGCCCCGCCGCCGGCCGGAACGGTGCCAAGCTGCCAGGAGGCGGGCATCCTGGGCCCGGTCTGCGGCGTAGTGGGGGGCCTGGCCGCCGCCGCCGTGCTCGCGCTCTCGAGCCCCGGGGCCGTGGTCGGCCGCGCCCCGCGTCCGGGTCAGATCTACCTTTTTGATGCGCTCGCGGGCACGCTGCGCCGGGTCCCCTTCCGGCCCAACCCGGAGTGCGCGGTGTGCGGCCCCAAGCCGTCCATCCGAACGCTCGCAGCGTCCAACTACCGCGAGGAGCACCCATGAGCTCGTACGTGCGCGGCCTCAAGTGCCGCGAATGCAGCCGCGAGTATCCGAAGGCGCCCCTGCACGTGTGCGAGTTCTGCTTCGGCCCGCTCGAGGTGGCCTACGACTACGAGGGCGCCGGCCGTACGCTCACCCGCGACGCGGTCTCGCGCCGGCCGCCCAGCATGTGGCGCTTCCGCGAGCTTCTGCCGCTCGACGGCGAGCCCACGGTCGGCGAGCGCGTCGGCGGAACGCCGCTCGTGCGCGCGCACCGGCTTGAGAAGCAACTTCACCTGCGCGAGCTCTGGATCAAGAACGACGCGGTCTCGTTCCCCACCCTGTCGTTCAAGGATCGCGTGGTCTCGGTCGCGCTGTCCAAGGCTCGCGAGTTCGGCATGTCGACCGTGGCCTGCGCCTCGACCGGCAACCTGGCCAATTCGGTCGCCGCCAACGCCGCCGCCGCGGGGTTGCGCGCGTTCATCTTCATCCCCTACGACCTCGAGCAGACAAAGGTCATCGGTACCACCGTTTACGGCGCCAACGTCATCGGCATCCGCGGCACCTACGACGACGTCAATCGCCTGTGCTCCGAGGTGGCCGGCAAGTACGGCTGGGGCTTCGTGAACGTCAACTTGCGGCCGTTCTACGCCGAGGGCTCGAAGTCGCTCGCCTACGAAGTCGCCGAGCAGCTCGGTTGGCGGCTGCCCAGGCACGTGGTCGCGCCCATGGCGTCGGGATCCCTCTTGACCAAGATCGTCAAAGCGTTCGGCGAATTGGGCAAGCTGGGCCTCTGCGACCCCGAGCCGGTCAAA
>DATFWX010000114.1:0-11606 GCA_035258845.1 Polyangia bacterium
CCCAGATAGACCAGGGCCGGCGCCACCACCCAGTTCGCCAGCACGCCGCCCGCCAGCACCACCAGCCCCGCCCGTCCGCTGATGAAGCCGGCCCCCACCGAGAGCAGCGAGAGCGCCCACACGTTGGCCACATACGGCGGCAGGTGCATGAGCCGGCCCAGGTCGATCGTTTCCGGGATCCAGGGGGAAAGGCCCAGCGCAGGCCGCTGCACCAGCACCGCGAACACGAACGCGAAGCCGGTGCCGGCCAGCAGCAGCACGGTCTTGCGCACGCCCGCGCCCGGCGAGCGCAGGATGGTCGCGGTGGCGAAGCCGGTCGGAAAGCGCAGCCGATCGAGCTCGACCATCTGCTTGCGCAGCGGGATGATGAACAGCACGCCCAGAAAGCCGCCCGCCACCGCGGCCAGCGCAATCGGCCACACGTTGAACGAGCGGCCCAGAAGGAACAGCGCCGGCAGCGTGAAGATGACCCCCGAGCAGGTGATGTTGATGCCGGCCGCGACCGTCTGATTGATGTTGTTCTCGACGATCGAGCCGCGCTTGAGGAGCCCCCGCAAGACGCCCCAGCCGATGATGGCCGCGACCGCGGACGCGGGCACGGTGAAGCCGATGATGAGGCCGGCGTAGGTGAAGCTGGCGGTCAGGATGATGCCGACCACGATGCCCAGCACCAGCGCGGCGGTCGTGACCTCACGATAGGGCGCGGCGGCGGCGGGCTCGGGCATGGCTCCCCCCCTTACTACGGTTCCTCGCCGGACGCCAGCGAGTAGACGATGACCTGCTGCGGCCCCAGCACGACCTCGTCCTGCTTCACGATCACCTGGTCGCCGCGATGCTCGACCAGGCCGCCGTGCACACGCACCACCTTGCGCACGCCGTGCTTGAACAGATCGACCACCAGCATTTCGCTCGAGAACGAGGTGCGGAAGATGGGGCGCTCGAAATAGATGGGCGCCAAGACGTGCGGCACCCAGAAGAAGTTGGTGATCACGGGCCCGTCGGTGCTCCGGACGGCTGCAATCACGTCTGCGTTTTCGCGGCGTATCTTGGCCTCGGCCTTGAGGTTGATCAAGGTGGCGGCGACCGAGAGCGCGCCCAAAAGCGCCACCGCCGGGGCGAGCAGGCGCGGGCGCGACCACAAGAGCTCGACCGCGCCCACGCAAAGCAGCGGCACCGCTGGCAGCATGTAGCGCGCGCCCAGCTGCAGCCCGCCCGCCTTGGCCTCGAGGTCGAACCAATAAATCGCAGCCGCGAAGGTGGCTCCGCCGGCGACACAGGCAGCGCCGAGCCGGCCGGTGGCGCCGCTCGGCCAGGGACCGCGCACGAGGCCCAGCACCAGAACCGGCGCGGTCGCGAAGCAGCCCAGCACCGTGCGTCCGACCCCGGTGCCGCTCAGATGCAGCGCACGCCAGGACAGATAGCCCACCCACAGCGCAGCCATCGTGCCCAGCAAAAGCTTGAGCCAGCGCACGGGCGCGCGCGTGGTCGGGCAGAGCCCGGCCAGGGCGGCCAGCGCCAGCGCCTGCCAGGGCGCGCGACCGAAAAGCATGGGCACGCTGTCGGGAAAGAACATGGACAGGCTCTTGGTGCGCAGCAGCCGCCGGTTGTACATGCGATTGACCGAGACCACCGGCTCCCAGGTGTCGAACGCAAGCTGATTCCACAGCCAGTGCACGGACACCAAAAGAAGCGCGACCCCGCCCACCACGAGCAGCCGGCCCAGCGTGCGCGGCCGCGGGCCCCAGAGGACGAGCGCGAACGGAACCACGGCGAAGGGAGCGCAGTAGAGCTCGGTGCGAAACATCGGCCCCAGCCCGATCAGGACGCCCGCCAGAATGAGCTTTTGCCAGCTCGGCGCCGGGTCGGCGATCAGGACGAGCGCGCCCAAGAGCAGCGCCACCCCGATGGTGTGCTCGAAGTGGAGGGTTCCGTACAGCGCCAGCGGCGTCGCGACCGCGACCGAGAAGGCGGCAAACGCGCCTGCGGCCGGCTTTCCGGTCGCGCGCTCGGCGCAAAGCCCGGTCAGCGCAACCGCGGCCACGGCGGCCGCCCAGGGCAGAAGGAAGATGGCGCGCAGCCCGCCCAGCCGCCACGCGAGGGCGGACAAAGCCACGAACGGGGTCGGGTAGAGACCGTACCAGTGCCCGCTGTGCCACCACGCAAAGGGCGGGCGCAGCGGGAAGTAGGCGCCCGTGGAGTCGAGCGTAGCGCCCGGATACGGAAGCGCCCGGCTGCGCCAGCCGGTCTGCCAGAGCGATTGCGCCTGGATGAGCTTGACCCCCTCGTCGTTCTGCATGAGGGCCGGTGGCAGCGCGAGCACGAGAACGAGCATCGTGAGCGCGATGGCGGCCACGGAAAGGAGCAAGGGCCGGCCGAGCAGGGTGCGGATCCGGTTGCCGAGCGCGATCACGGCGGCACCAGCGGCTCCAGCGTGGGCTCCGGACCCTGCCAACGCAGCCGGACCACCCGGCGGCCCGGAAACTGGCGCGTCAGAATCGCGTTGCCGGTGCCTTGATCGGGCACCCAGATCACGTCCTCGGCCTCGAGAGGCTGCCCCGGGATCGGATAGGAGAACACCCAGTTGGGCGTGGACCCGATCGGATGCGGCCGCTCGACCAGGACCAGCGCGTCATGCAGCCCCGCCCGCTCGACGGCGCGCTTGGGCCGCCGCACCGTGCGCGCAACCTCGCGAGCGGCCGCCAGCTCGCGCGGCGCGAACAGGGCCCCGCCCGCGATGACGAGCCCGCACAGGGCAGCCGCCGGCGCGGCCGTGCCCAGGCGGCCGGCCAGCGTCTCCAGGCCGCGCACCGCCAGCACGGCCACGACCGGAAGCGCGCACAGGTAATACACCGGTCCCGTGTCAGCGACCGAGTTCGAGTAGTAGTAGAAGTAGCCGCCTACGAGCAGCAGCGGAATCGTGGCCAGCGCGAGCGCGGTGCGGCCTCGCGCGCCGAGCGCCGGCAGGACTCCGAGCGGCCAGCCAAACATCCAGAAGTGGCCGCGGCTCACCTGCGTGATGAGACGCGAAAAGGCCACCTCGGGTGTGCTCGTATACAGCCGCACCGGCTGTGGATCGAAGCCGAATAGCTTGGTTCCGCGCCACTCGCGCTGATTGAACAGCTCGAAGGCCGTGGTTCGCATGCTGCCGGTCAGGTGCGCGTTGAGGAGCAGGTAGGTGCCGACACCTGCCAGCACGCACGAGGACAGCGCCGCATAGCCCAAAAGGCGCGCGCCGCGGCTCGGGCCCACGGCCAGCCGGCCGAGCGCGTACAGAGCCACCGGAACCGCGTAGCCGAGCGTGTCGAGCGGGCGCACGTGCAGGGCCAGCGCCAGTGCCAGCCCCGCGTACAGCGCTTCGCGCACGGCCAGGCGGCGCTCGAAGCGCGTGAAGAACCACAGAAACAGCGCGCACAGCGCGGTCGAGCTGACCGCGTTGTGCAGGGTGGCGCCGGTTGCGAGCAGAAACGGCGACAGCGCCACCACCGCGGCCACGTAGATGGCGGTTCGATCGCCGTACAGCTCGCGCGCCAGACCTGCCGACGCCAGCACCGTGACCGCGACCAGCACGTGCACGCCCAGCTGCGGCACGCCCAGGAGCAGCCCCGGCACCAGAAGGGCCGGATGTACCACGCCGTAGACCGAGAAGTGGCGACCCGCGTGCTCGGTCAAGAAGCGATAGCGGAACGCCGTTTCGGGCAGCCACAGGGGCGCGGTCAAGTGGCCCTGTCGGAGCAAACGAGCGGTAAACAGATACGCGTATTCGTCGTCGGTGAAGTTCTGGTGCCAGAACGCGAGCCCGCTCAGGCTGGCGGCCAGGGCGAGCGCGGCCGCCGCGAAGAGCAGCGTAACCGCCTGCGGCCGCCGCTCGGCGGCCTGCACCAGCCGCTCGAGCCGATCGGAAAGTGTGCGGTAGAGTAGGCCCGCGCACCCGAGCGCGATCACGGATCCAAAGACCGCAAACCCGAGCCAGAAACCGCCCTCGCCCGGCGATTGCCGGTTGGCGTTGTCCTGGCCGTACAGGCGAAAGGGCGCCCCCAGCTGCTCGAGGCGGTAGAAGCCGAGGATGAAGAGGCCCATGAGCCCGGCCGCGAGGACAGGCAGCGCGCGGGCAGAACTCTTTGCGGGCATCCGATGCGCGCATGATACACGCCGCGCCGCATCGCATGCTAAAATGGATCAATGTCGTGCGCGCTGTGTGGAGGGCCCGACGCGAGCATGCAGCTAACCATCTGCAGCCCCTGTCACGACAACCTGACTCAGCCCCTGACCACGACTGCGGTCGAGTGGTCGTCGGACATCGTGGCGGCGGCCGCACGCGCGCGCAGCGCTCGACCGGGCGCGCGGCCAGCGCCCGTGTGCTCGTTTTGCGGACGCAAGCAAGGCGAGGTCAAAAAGCTTCTGGCCGGCAACGATGGAGTCTCCATCTGCGACGGCTGCATCGATCTGTGCCGGCACATCCTGGAGAGCGGAGAGTGAACCCCGACTCGGGCTCTTCATGACCAAGCCGCCGGAGCACGACTCGAGGGATGACTTCCGAGCGGCGCAGCCGCGCACCGCGCGCACCGAGGCGCGCCTGCGCGAGCTGGCTCCGACCCTCGAGCGCGCCGAACGCGACGACGCGGCCATGACCGCGCTTCTGGTCGCGGCCACCGACACTGACGCGCGTCTGATCGGACGCGCCTTCGGGGAGCGGGTGTCGCAACTTTCGCATCGCCACGAGTATGCAGCCGCGACCCGCCTCCTGGAGCGCCTGGGTGCGCTTGCGAGCGGCTCGCGCGTGCGCGCGCAGCTCGCCGGTGGCATGGCGGTGGGGCTGCGGCCGGCCGGGCTCGCGTTCGACGCCGCTACGCACGCCGAGGGCGACGAGTTCCCGGAGGTGCAGGCGCTTCTGGATGCGCTGCTCGACGAGATGGTTGCACCGGCGGTGATGGGTGCGGCCTCCATCGACAACCGCGATCGGCGCCGGATCGTGCTCGCGCGTCTGGAGGTACGGGGGGCGCTGGCGGCCCAGGGTGCCGCGGCCGCGCTCGCGCATGCACCCGCGGAGGCGGCCGCGGTGGAGCTGGTGGCCCTGTGCGAGCGTGCGGGCAGTCGAGAGGGCTCGCCGGGGCTCGAAACCGCGCTCGGCCATCCGGCGGCGCACGTGCGCCAGGAGGCGCTCAAGGCGCTCTTGCGCATCACGATGCCCGAGCTCGCGAATGAGCGGGCGCTGGCCGCGCTCGACGGGCCCGATACAGCCTCGCGCCGGGTCGCGTTGGATCATGTGGTGTCGGCGCGCCTAGCCGACGCGGTCCCCAAGCTGCGTCGGCTGGCCGAGGCCGACGGCTTCGACGACCTCGAGTACGCCGACAAAAAGCGCGTCCTGGTCGGACTGGCGGGCCTGACCGGGGAGGGCGCCCACAACCTGCTCGCGCGCCTTCTTCGGCAGCGCAACCTCCTCAGGCGCCGCGAGATCGACGAGACCCGCATCGCAGCCGCGGGCGCTCTGGCGGTCCTGCGCGACCCGGACAGCAAGGCCGAGATCCTCAGGCTGCGCGAGCGCGCGCCCAAGGCGCTGGTGCCCGAGCTCGAGCAGGCGCTGCTCCACTACCAGCGCCAGGCGCCGCCGGCCGAGGTCGCGCAAGCCGAGGCCACCGCGCGCCTGAAGACGCAGCCCCCGGCCCGAACGCCGGTCCCTTCGACGCGGCCGCAGGCGGCCGCGAGCCCACCTTCGCGCGGCGAGGGCGCCCGGACGCCGGTTGTCGGCACCGCGCCCAGCGGCGAGCGCATCGATTTGGATTCGGAGCCACCACTTTTGCCGACCTCGCACGTCAGCGTGCCGCACGCGCAGGGCTCGCTGGCGCCACAGACGCGTCCGCGCTCGCGTCCGGTCGAAGTCGCGCTCGCGGATCCACCGCCGCCGCTGGCGCCGGGCGCGCGTACGCGTCCGGCCCGGGAAGGCGGTCCCCCCGCGGACGTCGTGGATCCCCCCAAGGACGACCGGAAAGACGACTAGCTGCCTGACGCCCCCAGGGCGAGCTGTCCAGCGGTGTGGACTGAACGTTCGTGCGACGCCCAAACCTTTCGTGTTCTGGAAAACACTATACAATTCGGGTGAGTGAGGTATGATTTCGTCGGGGAAAACCTCGCCGGGAGACCGAAGGAGGTTTCGCGTGTTCTCACGGCTTGCGATCTTTCGTAGGCTCGGCCTCCCAAGCGTGGCAGCACTGTGTCTGGCCGCGTGCGCGAGCGGTCAGGCGACCGACGACGGTAGCGTGGGCGGTCGCGGTGGTGTGAGCGGAGGCGGCGGCGCAGGAGGTGCGGGCGGCTCGGCGGGTGTCGGCGGCGCCGGCGGCGCCGGCGGCGCGGCGGGCGCAGGTGGCAGCGGCGGCGCGGCGGGCGCGGGCGGCGCGGGTGGCGCCGGCGGCGCGGGTGGCAGCGGCGGCTCGGCGGGCGCAGGCGGCGCAGGTGGCGCCGGCGGGATGCCGGACGCCATGGTCATGCCTGATGCGATGATCGACGCTATGACCCAGACCTGCATGCCGCCTGTGCCCCCGCCCGTGGTCTGCGATCCGGTATGCAACACGGGCTGTACGGGCGGCAATCGGTGCGACATCACCAACACGGTCAACACCGGCCAGTGCATTCCAGCCGGCGCCGGTGCGCCCGGGCAAACCTGTACCGCCACCGCAACCACCGACTCGTGCGCGCCCCGCAACGCCTGCCTGAACAACTCGGGCGGCACCGGCAGCATCTGTTTCCGTCTCTGTTACGCCGACCGCGACTGCAACGGTGGCCAGTGTTGCAACATTTCGATTACCAACAGCACGCAGACGCCGCTTGGCTTCAATGCCTGCACGTCCTCGCGCGGCTGCGATCCGACCGTGATGGGCGCGGGCCCGTGCGGCACCGGCAACGCATGCTATTTCCTGCCCTGCGTGACCAGCAGCGCGCTGACCGATTGCGCCTGTGCGTCGCAGGCCACCTGCGGATACGCGGGCGCGGGCAGCAAGGGCAACGGGCAGAGCTGCAACTTCGTCAACGACTGCCTGCCCGGATTCACCTGCGTGGGCATGACCCCGGTGTGCCGCCGGACCTGCCTGCTCGCGGGCGGCACCGCCTGCCCAGCCGCCAACCCGACCTGCACGCCGGAGCAGATCGACCCCGGTCCGCCGCCGGTCAATTCGACCATCTACGGCGTCTGTCTGTGATGTGAGCCGGCTCTTCGACCCCACCGCCTACGCGTTCAATCCCAACGCGCTCTTGCCGATCGCGGCCACGCTCGCGCTGTGCGCGCTGCTCATCTTCTTAGGGGTCAAGCCGGGCGAGCCGCGGCTGCGGCGCGCGTTCGCCCTGTACACGACGCTCATGCTGTGCTGGACCGGCGGCCTGGCGCTGATCATGTCGGTCAACGACTCGACGCTGGGACTCTGGCTCTCTCGACTGACCGTGGGCGTGCTTTCGTTTGCGGGCGTGCTTGCGATTCAGTTCTCGATCGTTCTTCTGCGGCGCGCGCTGGGTCCGGCCTGGGCAGCCCTGCTGGGCCTGCACGCAGGCCTGGCCGCGCTCACGCTTACCACCGGCAAAATCGTGGCAGGCGTGTGGCAGCCGCCTTGGGGCGGCCGCTATGCCATCGCGGGCCCGTGGTTTCCGCTGCTGGTACTTGCGGGCGTCGGTGAGCTCCTGCTGGCGGCCGGGATGGGCCTTCGGGCGGCCCGCCGGGCGCACGGGCTCCGCCGCCGCCAGCTGCTCTACGTGGCGGCCTCGCAGCTGGTGGGGCTTCTGACCGCCCTCGACGTGGCAGGCCTGTACCGGCGGCCGCGCTTTCCCATGGCCTGGCTCACGGTTCTCCTCTCGATGGGGCTGGTGTTCTACAGCATCGCAGCCCACCGCCTGCTCGGCATCCGCACGGTCGCCCACCGGTCGGTGGGCTGGGCCATCCTGTCCCTGCTCCTCATCCCGCCCATTTTCATGATCGCGCACGCGACCGGCGGGCTGGGCTTTGCGCATCCGGTCGCGACCGCGGGCGTGGTGCTGGCGTTGTTTGTGGGCACGCGGCTGTATCTTTCGCGACTGCAGCCGCTGCTCGTGCGCTGGCAGGGTGGGCATCGGCGCGAGGCGCTGAGCGAGCTTTGTGCCGCGCTCGGTGAGCGCGCCGTCGGCGCGCGCTCGGCCGAGGAGGTCCGGGAGCTTTTGGCTCACACCATTCGCGATGGCACGCATGTCGAGATGACGCTGCTGGCGGCGCGCGACGTTCGAGGCAACTGGCGCACCTACCCCGGTCACCAGGATCCGCCGCTGCGCGATGTCGATCCGGCGCTGGCCTGGCTGGCCGGACAGGATGAGCCGGTCACACGCGGCCAGCTCGAGCTTTTGCCGAACGACGAGCTGGCGCGCGCGGTGGCGGCCCTGCTCGACCGCTTCGGGGCCGAGGTGGTGATCCCGCTCCGCTACGGCGGCGAGATGGTCGGCATCCTGGCGGTCGGGGCTCCGGGGCGGCCCGGGCACGCGCAGCTCGACGACGAAGAGCTGGCGTTCGTGCACACGCTGGCTCGGCAGTCTGCGCTGGCTCTGGTCAACGCGCGCCTGTACGAGGAGGTGCAGCGGCGCTCGCAGGGGCTGGAGGCCGAGGTGCGCGTGCGCACCGACGAGCTTGCGCGCGCGCTCGAGGATCTCAAGCACGCGCAGGCGCGCCTGGTGCACGCCGAGCGCATGTCGGCGCTGGGCCTGCTCGTGGCCGGGGTGTCGCACGAGATCAACAACGCGCTCAACTTCATCTACGGCAACCTGCCCACTCTGGGGCGCTACGTTTCGGTGCTGGACCAGCTGCAGGCCGCCTACGGAGCCCGTCTGCCCGACGGCGGCGCCGCCCTGCTGGGCGACCTTTTCGAGCGTGCGCGGGTGGCCCGGGTCGAGCTGCCGCGCCTGGCCGAGACGATTGGTCAGGGCGCCCAGCAGGCGCACGGCATGGTCGAGGATCTGCGCCGGTTCGCGCGTCGCGGCGACGACCAGAGCCCACGGCCCTACTCGGTCGAGGAGGGACTCTCGGTGGCGGTGAGCCTTCTGCGCAGCCGATTGCGCGACCCCGTCAAAGTGGTTCGGCGGTTCCAACCCGGCCTGCCCGCCATCGCCTGCCACCCGACCCAGATCAACCAGGTCTGGATCGCCCTGCTCATGAACGCCGCGCAGGCGGTGGCCGGCCAGGGCACAATCGAGATCGAGGGATGGGCCCAGCCGGCCGGCTTCGTCACCGTGATCGTGCGCGACACCGGCTGCGGCATTGCGGGCGAGCACCTGGCGCGCGTATTCGAGCCCTTCTTTACCACCGGCCGGCCGGGCGAGGCCGCCGGCCTGGGCCTGACCGTGGCGCGCGACGTGGTTTTGCGCCACGGCGGGCGCATCGAGGCCGAAAGCGCGGGCCCGGGCCAGGGCGCAACCATGCGGGTCACGCTGCCGGTGGGGGACGCGGGCGTGTAGAAGGTCCGATACTTTCGACTTTGAACTTTCGACTTTTGACTCCTAAAATTGCGCCATCCCCTGGTCCAATCATGGCTTCGCACAACATCCTCTACGTCGACGACGAGGCCGAGAACCTGGCCACGTTTGCGCGCGTCTTCCACGACGCCGATTTCGTGGCCCAGGTCTTCACCGCGCAGAGCGCCGAAGAGGGCCTCAAGGTGCTGGGCCAGCATCCCATTGCGGCCGTCATCTCGGACCAGCGCATGCCCGGTACCACGGGCACCGATTTTCTGGCGCGCGTGGTCCGCGACTTCCCGCGGGTCGTGCGCCTCATCCTGACCGCCTACACGGACGTCCACGAGATCATCGAAGCGGTCAACCAGGGGCACATCTACGCCTTTCTCACCAAGCCCTGGGAGCCCGAGGAGCTCAAGATGACCGTGCGGCGCGCGCTCGAGCACTACGAGGTGGCGTTCGAGCTCGAGCGCAAGAATCGTGAGCTCGAGGTGGCGATGGCGGGCCTGGAGCTGGCGCACCGCGATCAGGTGCGCCTGTTCGAAAGCATCATCACCGACGACAAGACCGGCGTGCGCAACTATCACTACTTCCGCTTCCGTCTGGGCGAGGAGTTCGAGCGCGCCAAGCGATACGGCAAAGATCTGGCGCTGGTGATGATCGATGTCGACGATTTTCGCGCGGTCGACGATACGTTGGGCCGCCCCGCGGCCGAGCGCGTCCTGCGCGAGCTGGCGCAGCTTCTGGCGCATGGGCAGCGCGCGGTGGACGTGGTGGCGCGCTACGGCGGCGAGGAGTTCGCGCTGGTTCTGCCCGAGACCGGGCTGGCCGGTGCGCGCGTGATCGCGGAGCGGCTGCGCGCCCAGGTCGCCGCCCGTACCTTCCAGCCGGGCGGAAAGCCGCTCAGGCTTTCAATCTCGGCCGGCGTGGCCGCGTTTCCACACGGCGAGGTGGCGACCAAGGAGCAACTGATTCAGCGAGCGGACCAGGCACTTTACCGCGCCAAGGCGCACGGCAAAAATCGTGTCGAGTCCGATCGGTAACGCGTGAGCATGCGGGGCGACCCGAGGGCGCCCTCGTGAGCGCGAGCGCGATCGCGGCCCCCGGCCTGGGCGCGTACCAGCTCAACCCGTGGGCTCTGCCGTACCTCGCCTCGGCGCTGCTCCTTCTGGGCTTGTCTTTACGACTGGCACGCTCGCCGCGCCCGGTCGACCAGGCCTTCATTCTCAACATGCTGCCAGTGTGGCTGACCGAGCTCGCGATCGTGCCGCTGGGCTGCGCGCGCACCGCCGAAGCCGCCTTCCTGTGGTCGCGCATTGCGAACGCGGCCAGCGGCTTCGTGGGACCGGCTTCGCTCCATCTGGTGGTGGTGGCCGTGGGCTGGTCGCGCCAGCTGCGCTGGACCCGGGTCGGCTTTTTGGGAGCGGCCGCGGCGCTGGCCGCGCTCGACCTCTGTTCCCATCTGACCATTTCGTCGGTCTGGCGCACTCAATACGCCTGGTCGGGTCGGGCGGGGCCGCTGTTTCCGGTCCACATGCTGCTCATCGCGGGCTCGATGATCCCGGCGCTGGCCATTCTGATCTCGCACGTGCGCGCGGCCGCGAGTGTGATTGCGCGGCGACGCCTGAGCTACCTTGTGCTCGCGTACGCGGTGGGCTGCTTCGCGGTGCTCGACTTTTTACCCTACTGGGGTCTCGAGGTCACTCCGGCCGCCTACCTGCCGGTCAGCTTCACCGGGCTGCTCACGTACTACTCGATTCGCCACGAGCGACCGGCTGATCTGCCGACGGTCGGCATCCGCACCCTGACCTGGGCCGCGCTGTCGGCGCTGGTGTTCGTACCGCTTTTTGTCCTGGCCTGGGCCACGCGCAGCTTTCCGGGCTGGCGCGATCCGCTGGTGGCCTCGGCGCTGCTGTATGGGCTGTTCTTGGCCCTGCGCTTCTACCTCGTGCGCGTGCAGCCGCGCATCGATCACCGGTTCCATCGCCGCAAGCGCGACCTCGAGGCCGCGGCCGCGCGCTTTGCCGAGCGGGTGGGCGTCCTGCACACGGCGGCCGACCTCGGGCGCGCGGTCGCACAGGTGTTGGAAGAGTCTCTGTACGTGCGCTTGTGCGCGTTCGCGGTCGCACCCGACGATGCCCGGGAAGCCAGCG
>DATFWX010000115.1:0-35579 GCA_035258845.1 Polyangia bacterium
GGCGCCCACGGCCTGCGCGCCCGCCTCTCGCCCGAGCTGCTCGAGGTGTGGAAGACCGGCGCGTACTATCACCTGGCGCACGCGCTGGGCCTGCTCGCGGTGGCCTATCTGGCCTCGCTGCGCCCGGCCGCCGACTGGGCAGGCTTTGCCATGCTCGCCGGCATCGTGCTGTTCTCGGGGAGCCTGTATGCGCTCGCGTGGACCGGCGTACGCGGGTGGGGCGCGGTCACGCCGATCGGGGGCCTGTTGTTCCTGGCCGGCTGGGCGCTGTTCGCCCTGGTGGCCGCGCGCGCGGGCGCGCGCTGAGCTCACAGAAAGAGCGGCCGCCGACCTGCGAACAGGACCTCGCGCTGGGCCGCCCCCGGGTCGTCGAGCGCGAGCTGCACCAGCACGCCGCGTCGGTCGTGGCTCGACACCTCGCCGCCCACCGCGCCCACCACCTGTCCCACCCGGCGGCAGCCCAACATCTCGACCCGACACCCGTAGAGAGGGCTGCCTGTGCGCACCCTGGACAGGTTCTCGTAGGGCACGAATGCCAGCGTCAGATTGTGCTCCAGCGCCTGCAGATAGGGCGACTGCTTGAGCGCCCCCAGCAGCCGGTCGTATTCCTCGATCGCGGCATCGATGGCCGCGATGCCGCGGCGCAGGGCCTCCTGGTGGTCGCGGGCGCGGGCGGCTTCCGCCACCGACCGATGGTACTCCTGCTCGAGCCGCAGCACGTCGTAGCTGAGCTCGTCGGCCGCGCCGGCGTCGCGCAGGGACGCCACCGCTTTGTGCAGGGCCGCGGTCTGGCGTGCCAGCGCGTGCGTGCGCGCCTCCAGCTCGACCTTGCGCTCGACCAGCGCCAGGTTGGACTGCGCAGCGTCGGCTGCGCGCTCGGCGTCGGTCGCGTCGTGGCGCGAGGCGGCAATCTGGGGTGCCACGTCCAGGTAGCGCCGGGTCAGCTGCTCGAGCTTCGTGAGCTCGGCGCGCCGCGCCTGCAGGTCGCTGCGCAGCGAACGCGCGAATCCAGCCTGAAATGCCTCCTGCAACGTGATGATACGGCTGGTGTCCTCGAGGCTGGCCACCAGCGTCGCGCGCTCGGCGAACAGCCGCTCGCGCAGCACCGACTGCTGCGCCAGCTGGGCGTGCAGGGCCAGCACGCGCTCGTCGGTCCCCGACACCACCTCCGGCCGCAGCCAGCTATGGTTGAGCCGGTAGAACGCAGCCGGGCCGATCAGCAAGGCGAGCACCGTGAGGCCCAAGCCGGCCAGCAGAGCGGTCGCACGCCTGCGCTGAGGCCGGGCTGGTGCTGTCGCTGGCACCGGCAGCGGCACCGCAACGGATGCTCGCGTGAGCGGGGCCGCCTCCGCAGGCATGCGAAAGGGCTGCGTCTGCGCTGCGTGGATCGCGATGCGCGCGTCGTGGTCGCGCACCGTGGTCTGCAGATCGTCGAACTCGACCACGATCGAGTGACGCCACAATGCCAGCGGCGCGGCCGGTGTCAAAACCGATTCCGGAGTGTGCGTAACAGCACGTAAAGTCGGGTCAGCTGGGTAGGGCCTCACATCAGAAGAAGTACGTGCCCGCACGTGCATTCTCCCCGAGCACGGCCGGGTCGTGCGCGGCCACCAGAACCGCGTCCGGATGGCGGCGGCGCAGCTTACCGATGAGGGCCATGGTTGCGCGCATCTGGCGGCGGTCGGCTGCGATGAAGCGGGAGAACAGATTGGGCCGGGGGGTGGGGCCCGAGTAATCGTGTGGGGTCACGGCCGCATCGCCCAGATGGAAAACGGTCGTGCGCGCGCCCCGCAGCTGGAAGATGGTGTGGCCGGGCGTGTGACCTGGCGCATGCAGGGCCACCACCGAGCCGTCGCCCAACAGGTCGCACGCGCCCGCAAAGCCGCTGGCCTGGTCGGGCTCGAAGTCGAACGGGGTCCACTTCACCCAGTGACGCCAGGCGCCGGGATGGTAGCCGCGCAGGCGGCGGCCGAAACCGGCCAGCTCGAGGCGCGCCAGGTGCACGCGCGCCCACGGGAAGTCGGCCAGCCCGCCCGCGTGATCGGGATGGCCGTGCGTGAGCAGCACGTCGCGCACATCGCGTGGATCGTGGCCCAGCGCTCGCACGCGCGCGGCCGCGTCCTCGCCCAGCCGCGCGCGCGCTCCCAGGAGCCACCGGTAGGCGCGCCCGGGAAAATGCGCGCCGCCCCGCGCGGCCGCCGACCCGAGGCCGGTGTCGACCAGCAGCAGCCCGTCCACGCGCTCGACCAGTGCGCAGTTCATGGGGATCTCCGCGCGCCGCCACGGGCTGCCACCAGCCCGCACGAAGAGGTCCCGGGTCGCGAGACGGCCGCACTCGAGAAGAAAAATCTTGGGCACGCCGCGCCCCGTCAACCCGTGATCAGCCGCGCGTACAGCGCTGGATCCACATTTCCCCCCGACACCACGCAGGCCACCCGCTGACCCGCGAAGCGCTCGGGTGCTTCCAAGAACGCCGCCAGCGCCAGCGCGCCGGTTGGCTCCGCCTTCAGATTGACCTCACTGTAGAGCAGCCGCACCGCGCGCGCGACCGCCTCCTCGGACACCTCGACCAGGCCGTCCAGCCCCGCCCGCAGGATCTCGAAGTTGAGGCGGCCCAGCGACAGCGTGCGCACGCCGTCGCACAGCGTATCGGGCTCGCGCTCGTTTCGGCACAGTACGCCCGCCCGCAGCGAGCGCGCGGCGTCGTTGGCCAGGCGCGGCTCGGCGCCCACCACGAGGCAGCGCGCGCCCATCCGGTCGCGCGCCACCACAAATCCAGATGACAGGCCGCCGCCGCCCACCGGGACCACCACGCAGTCGGGCACCTCCGGCCGCTCGAACAGCTCGACCGCTAGCGTGGCGTTCCCGGCCACTACCCACGGATCATCGTACGGCGAGACCACCTGCGCCTCCGGATCGAGCTGGGCCAGCTCCCCGACCCGGGCCGCGCGCGTGATCCGGTCGGTATCGATCAGGTCCACGGTGGCGCCGAGGCGGCGCACCGCCTCCACTTTGACTGCGGCCGAGCGCATCGGCATCACCACCGTGGCGGCCTTGCCAGCGCGCGCGGTCGCCCGCGCCAGCGCGGCCCCGAAGTTGCCCGAGGATGCGGTCAGGAGCCGCGGCGCGGCCACATTCTGGGCGACCGCGGTCGCGGCTCGGATCTTGAAGCTGCCGGTGTGTTGAAAGGTCTCGCTGACCAGCAGCACGCCCAGCTCGGGGCGGTCCAGGAACGTGGTCGGCCGCACTTCGCGCCGCACCGCCGCCCACACCGACGGCAGATCGAGCTCGCTCAGCTCGCGCACGCTCACAGCGCCGACCGCGCAACCGCCTGGCCGTCGATCACGATGCGGTCCCATTTGGCGGCAAGCAGGATCTCGCGTGCCGGCAGCTCGGCCACCGCCATGTCCGAGATGGCCGACTTCAGCTCCTCGGCACCGACCGGCCCCAGCTTGGCGCCCTCCAGAAGCGCGCCCTCCAGGTTGGCCCCGAAAAGGTCGGCTCCGCGCAGGTCGGCTCGCTTGAGCACGGCCGCGCGCAGATCGGCCCCACGCAGATTCGCACACGGGAGCTGGGCCTCGGTTGCGTGCACGCGCCGGAGCACCGCCTGCTCCAGGCTCAGGCTCTCGCCGAGCGCGCCCACCAGCTCGGCGTGCTCCAGGTTGGCCCGGTCCAGCTCGGCCCGCATCAGGATGCATCCTTTCAGGTGCGCGTCCACGAGCGTCGCGTCGGAAAGGGTGGCCTCGGTCAGGTCGGCCAGGTCCATCATCGCGCCCGTGAAGTCGGCCTCCTCGGCATTGATCCAGCTCAGGTTGGCTCGCCACAGCACCGCCCCCTCGAGCCGGGCCTGGCGCAGCACCACCTTGCGCAGGTCGGCCCGATCCAGGCGCGCCCCGCGCAGATCGGCCGCCTCCAGGTCGCACTGGACCAGCTTCGCGCCCACCAGATTGGCATAGGCCATCTCGAGCTTGAGAAGATACTTGGTCTGCAGCGAGGCCGCTTGCAGGCCCAGCGCCGACACGGTCGCGCACAGCCGGTCGAGCGGGCCCAGCTGCTCCCACTCCCAGGGCTGGACCCGGTCTGCCATGGCGACCGTTCATAGCAGAAGGCAAGGGGAGACGCCAAGCGCGCTCTGGCGTACTATGCGCGCTCGGACCTCGACCGAGGGACAACCGCGCGCCGTCGCCGCGCGTTGACGCCGGCGCGACCAAGGAGTATGTCGTGCACATGCGAACCCCCTTAGTGACAGCAATTCTGTGTGCGCTGTCGTTGTCGTGCGGCAGCAGCCTGCCCAAGCCCGGCGAGGTGGGCCTGAAGTCGATCAGCTTCCGGATGCGCGACTTCAAGCTGGCCAGTGGGCTGCGCATCATCGTCCAGGAGGACCACAGCTCACCCATCGCGGGCGTGGTCAACGTGGTCGGTGTGGGCTCGACCAGCGAGCCGGCGGGCAAGGAAGGCATGGCGCATCTGGTCGAGCACCTGGCGTTCCGCACGCGGCCCACCCAGGAGGGCCTGTCGACCATGTGGGACCTGCTCGAGCGTGCAGGCGGGGTCTCGCTGAACGCGTACACCACCTTCGATCGGACGGTTTACTTCGAGTTCGGCGCCAAGGAGGCGCTGGCCGACCTTCTGCGCCTCGAGGGGGCGCGCATGATGAACCCGGTCGCGCGCGTCGACGAGCACATCATCGACGTCGAGCGCGAGGTGGTGCGCAACGAGCTGCGCCAGGGCGGCGAGACACGCGCAGTCGGAAGCATCTTCGGCTGGGTGACGGAGGCCGTGTTTCCGAAAGACAGCCCGTATCACCACTCGGTCATCGGCAGCCACGACAGCCTGTCGAGCATCAAGCTGGCCGACGTGCAGAAGTTCGTGAAGCTGCACTACCGCCTCGACAACATGACCATGATGATCATCGGCGACGTCGACCTGGCGGCGGTCGACAAGCTGCTCGCCCAGACGGTGCCGTATCTGGCCGGCGACCCCAAGAATCCGGTCACCCCGCCTGCACACCGGCTGCCCGAAGCGGCCACCGAGCCGCCGGATCCACCGCCGCCCCCGCAGGGGGGTCTGTACACCTACGAAGGCTACGTGTCCTCGCCCGAGCTCTGGATCGGCTGGGCGCTGCCGGCCGGCTTCCGCGCCGACAGCGATTTCATGGAATTCGTCAACCAGGTGCTGAACGTGGAGCTGTCGGGCGCGGTGGAGGAGGATCGGGACATTGCCGGCGTGGGCGCCTTCCTGGAAACGGGCACCCGGGCCTCGCTTCTGATCTGTCAGGTCAAGCTCAAGGAGGGCAAGCACCCTGAGAAATCGGCTGAGCACGTGCTCAATCAACTGGTCACGATATGGGCGCCCGAGCAGCGCTACTCCGGTCCCGACAGTCCACTGCAGCAGGGCGGCGCTTTCGGACCGACCAATCAATCCAATCTGGGTAGTCGCGACAAGATCATGGCGATCGTCTTCAACAAGATGCGTTTGGAGGCCGCGACCGGCCTCGCGCTGGCGGCCGAGGACATCCGATTTCGTGCGCCGGCGGCCGCGGAATTCGCCCACTTCACGGGCGATGTAGCGATGTTCTCGCGCATCCTCAAGGCCATGGCCCAGATGGAAGAGGCACGCATTGCCGGCTTCGCCAACAAGTATCTCAAGCGCGACCGGGCGCGCGTCGTCTATGTCAAGCCCCTGCCGGCGAGCGCACGAGCGGCCAAGGGCACTTCCGGTGTCGGCGGGACCGACGAGGCCAGCGCGGCGGCGTTCAACTACGATCCGGGCGCCATCGGCCAGCTCGCGCACCCGGCCGGCCTGGCCGAGCAGCTGCGCACGCTCAAGCTCAAGAACGGGCTCGAGGTCGTGATTGGCCGGCGTTCGGCCATGCCGCTGGTGACGGTGGCGTTGGGCCTGCGCGGCGGGCGCGCCGAGTCACAGCCTTTCGGTGCGGCCGATCTGGCGCGGTTCATCTCGCGTTCGGGCTCGCACCGGCATGGCGACTACAGGGACTACGGCGCTCGGGCAAACGGTGGCATCGACCTGAGCGATTCGTTTTTCGTGCTCAAGGCCGGCTCGGGCAACCTGCCCAACATGCTGGCCATCCTGTCCGATCGCGTGAAGTCGATGCGGGTCAACCAGGGCGCCACCGGTGACTTCAAGAAATGGATCGCGCCCGTCCTCAAGAAGGAGGAAGAGCAGCCCGACAAGAAGGCCGATCGCGCCTTCTGGAAGGCGCTCTACGGCGATCACCCCTACGGCCGGCGCGCCACCGTGGGCGATCTCGAGAAGCTCGACGAGGATTCGGTGTGGAAGTGGCTCAAGCAGGAATACACGCCGCGCAACGCGACCCTGGTCATCGTGGGCGACATCGATCCGGGCGAGGCCGAGAAGCTGGCCCACCAGTGGCTGGAAGATTGGCAAGCCGAGGGCGGCGAGGTGCCGGCCCCGCCGCCCCCGCGGCTGGGCGAGGTCTCCGTCCAGTTCGAGGACAAGACCAAGCTGCAGAGCCCGCGCGAGGACCGCATCCTGGTCACGCACCGGCCGGGCGCGACCCAGGGCGAGTTTCGGCTGGGCTGTCTGCTCCCGGTCGCCGACGAGAAGAGCGCGGTCGCCTACGACGTGATGGCCGAGATGGTGTCCAAATACTTGTTCCGGGCCGTACGCCAGAAGCTGGGCGCCAGCTACGGCATGTACGGCCAGGCGGTTACCTTGCGCGCCGGCACCTCGCACATGATCATCGCCGGAAACATCGACAATCGGAGCCTGGCGCCCGCGCTTAAGGTCATCAAGCAGTACTGGAACGGCCTGCCGGCTGGCCAGTTCGACGACCAGGACATGAACAAGGCCCGCTGGGCGCTGGCCCGCGACTATAACCTGCGCTTCACCACCACCGAGTCGATCGCGAACGAGGTGTTGGGCGCGCGCAACGTGGGCTGGGGCGTGGACACGCTCGACAAGTACCCGCAGTATCTGGCTGCGGTGAGCAAGGCCGACATGCAGAAGGCATTTCGCGCCTGCTCCGAAAATCAGGTGCTGATGATCGTCGGTGACGAGCCGACCGTGCGGGCTGCGCTCAAGGAAGGCTGGAAATAGGCTGCGTTCTCAGTCGCAGTCGTCGTCGTCGTGCTCGACGCGGTAGACCCGGTAGCTCGGGTAGGCCGGGTAGGCGTAATAGTACGACCGATAGGACGGGTAGGAGTAGTCATAGGGCCGCCCCTGCCAATGCGAGCGCTCGTACTCCCAGCGCAGATGCTCGCGCCAGTGCCGCCGCGCCCCGTGCTCTCGCCAGTGCCGCGCGTGCTGCCGGTACCACCCGTAGTGATAGCCCTCGGCGAAGGCGGGCGCGGCCAGGCTCAGGGTCGCAAGAGCACCCAGAATGGCCAGCCATCGTTTCAGCAACATGGATGTCGCCTCCTTCCTCAGCTTGGACGACACGAGGGCGGTACCTATTCAGCGCGCGGCCGGAATGTGCGCGCGCCCACTAGCAGAACCAGGCCGCCCAGAAGCAGCGGCAGCGCGGTGGAGGCGATCGACAAGGAGCGGGCGTGGGCCGCGCCCATGCCGCCGCGCACGAGGAGATCGTTGAGCCGGCCCAGCAGAGCCGGCGAGGCCGCGTCGCCGAACAGATGAATGCACAGGATGTTGATGCCGACCGCAAGCTCGCGCGAGCGCGGCGAGACCGAGGCCACCAGCGCCGCGTTGAGCGGGCCGGTGTTCAAGAAAACCAGGATCTCGGCCACGAAGAAGATGGCGAGCGTGAGCGTGAGCCCGGGCACATAGGGCGCGAGCAGCGTGAACGGCACGCCCAGCGCCAGCCCGATGCCCGACAGCTTCATGTGCGCACCCGGATCACGGCGCGCCCAGGCGTCGCTCAGAAAGCCCCCCGCCAGCGTGCCCACCACGCCCGCGACCACGGTCAGCCCGCCGAACCAGACTCCCGCCTGCTCCACGGTGAGCGCGCGTGCTTCCTGGAAGTAGGTGGGAGCCCAGAACGCGAGCCCGCCCAGCGTAAACGTCATCAGCGCGCCGCCGATGGTCACATAGATCCACTTCGCGCCCAGAGGGAACTTTTGCGGGGCGGCGGCCGTGGGCGCCGGCTCCGGCTCGTCCTGCACGCCGCGTATGGGCTCGGCCATGAACAGGGCCAAAAGCGCGAACGCGAGCCCGGGCACGCCGGCCACCCAGAACGCGTGGCGCCAGTCCCAGTGCTGCGCCACGAACCCACCGAGCACGAACCCGAGCGCGCTGCCGACCGGCGTGGCCACGTAGAACACCGACAACATGCGCGCGCGCCGATCGCGCGCGAACAGGTCGCTGATGAGGGCGGGCGCGACGGCCGCGTAGCCGGCCTCGCCAAAGCCGATGAGCGCGCGTGCGGCCAGCATCTCGCCGTAACTGCGGGCGGCGCCCGACCACAACGTGGCCAGGCTCCAGATGCCGACCCCGGCCGCAACAATGTACTTGCGCTTGATGCGCTGACCGAGCGCCCCTCCGATGGGCGAGAAAATCATGTAAACCACGAGGAAGCTGGTTTGCAGGAGGCCCAGCTGCGCGTCCGAGACCGCTCGGAATGCAGGATCCTGGTGCAGGGGCTTGAGGACCGCTGCCAACACGTAGCGGTCTACGTAATTGACGAAGTTGAGGATGGTCAGGACCACGAGCGCATAGACGGCGGCTCGAGCACCGACGGGAACGGTGGACGGCGGGGGCGGGGCGTCGGGCGCTCCCATCATGTTTGATACGTTACGCAGCTTTGATAGGATCGAGCAAGATTGCAGTACACCCCGCGTATTCTTGATCACAACCCAACGCAGAAGGAGGAGGGGGAGATGACGCAGCAGAACCTGAGCAGCCCGAATCAAGCCGCGCCTGCAGTGGGCGCCGTGAACCCGTACGCGCCGCCGAGAGCCGACGTTGACGGAACGGCCCTGGCGCCCTATGCCGCCGACGTCCGCTTGGCCGAGCGCGGCACGCGACTGGGGGCGGTGCTGCTCGACGGGCTGCTCGTGGTCGGGGCCGCCCTTCCGGGCGCAGTCGTGCTGTTTGCCGCGCGCGGCAGCGAGACTGGGATCTGGTCTGGGATCGTCCTGTTGGGCCTTCTCGTGATCGGACTTTACATCTATCAGTGGGTTCTCATTTCCACGCGCGGGCAGTCGCTGGCCAAGGGCTGGCTGGGCATCAAGATCGTCAAGCTCGACGGTTCGCCGGTCACCTTCGGCTCCGGGGTTGCGCTGCGCATGTGGGTGCCCGCGGTCCTGAACAGCATCCCGTACGTCGGGTTCATCTTCTCTCTGGTCGACCCGCTCATGATCTTCAGCGCCGATCGGCGCTGCCTGCACGATCACATCGCGGGCACCAAGGTCATCGTCGCTTAGAGCCCCGGTGAATCGCCGCGCCGCGTGCGGCCGGCCGGCCAGCGCATGGGTCGGCGGCTTGACGCCGCCTCTGTCGACGTGTTGGGATCCCTAGCTCGATTCCACCATGCCCGAGCGCGCAGCTTTCATCGATCGGGGCCCGCTCGATAACACGACCGATATCGAGACCCCCGAGCACATCCGCTTCCGGCATCGGGCGGCCGGACCCAGCCGGCGCGGGCTGGCCTACCTGCTCGACGCGCTCATTCGGGGCGCAGTGCTCGTGATCTGCGTGATGCTGCTGGCTGCGTTCGGGCTCATGGGCGGCGGTGAGCTGGGCAAGGCCTCGGGCGGCCTCATCCTGCTCGTGCTGTTTGCGGTCGAGTGGGGCTACTACGTTTTCTTCGAAACCTTGTGGAGCGGGCGCACGCCGGGCAAGCGCGCGGTCAATCTGCGCGTGATCAAGAACGACGGCACGCCCATCAACTTCGTCGACAGTGTGCTCCGGAACCTCCTGCGCGCGGCCGACGCCCTGCCCAGCTTTTCATACGCGCTGGCCCTGGTCGTGATGGCGCGCGACGAGAGGTTCCGGCGGCTGGGCGACCTGGTCGGCGGCACCATGGTGGTGGTCGAAGAACGGGCCCGGGTGAGCGCGCCGGTCACGATCAACCCGCCGCCAAGCCCGCAGGAGCTGGAGGTGATTCCGCAGCGGCCGCCGCTGTCGGCCGAAGACGTGGAAGCGATCGAGCTGTTTCTGCGCCGCTACGGCACCCTGGCGCCGGCGCGCGAGGCCGAGCTGGCGGCCATGGTGGCGCCCATCTACGGCGGACGCATGGGTCTGCGTTACTACGACGCCACCCGCTTTCTGGCGCTCCTGTATCATCGGTCGGCGCTCGAGAAGAAGACCTAGAGCCGATGCAGACGCAGGATCAATTCGTCGCCGCGCGCCGCAAGGACTGGGACGAGCTGGATGTGCTTCTGGCCACCGACCGGCCGCTCCACAAGCTGCCCGCGCTCCAGATCTCGCGCGCGGCCGCGCTGTACCGCTCGCTGTGCTCGGACCTGATGCGCGCGCGCGCGGCCGGCTACGGACCCGATCTCATCGGTTTTCTCGATGGTTTGGCTGCGCGCGCACACAACGCGCTCTACGCCGCACCGCCCTATCGTCTGGGTGCAGTGTGGGACCTGATGGTTCGCGATTTCCCGCGCACGCTGCGCAAGCGGGTGCGCTTCTTTGCCTTTTCGGCGGCATTGTTTCTTTTGCCGGGCACGGTCGGCTTCCTGGGCGCGATGGGCTCGCGCGCGTTTGCGGCCCAGGTGCTGCCCGAGAGCGTGCTGTCCGAAATGGAGCACTCCTACTCGAAAGATCTGGGCCGCTCGGGCGGCGAGAACGCCCTCATGGCCGGCTTCTACGTCTATAACAACGTGGGCATCGCGTTCCGCTGCTTCGCGACCGGCATCCTGTTCGGGTTGGGCAGCGTGTTCTTTCTCATCTACAACGGCCTCGTGATCGGCACCGTGCTGGGGGCGGTGGTCCGCGCCGGCCACGGCGGAAACATCCTGACCTTCGTGTGTGGCCACTCGCCATTCGAGCTGACCGCGATTGTGATTGCAGGCGCGGCCGGCCTGCAGATGGGCTACGCGCTCGTGTCAACCGGCGGCCGCACGCGCTGGGGCTCGCTGCGCGAGCAGGCGCGCGAGATCGCGTACCTGGTTCTGGGCGCGGCCGTCATGCTCGGCATCGCGGCCACGGTCGAGGGCTTCTGGTCGCCCTCGGCCGCGCCGGCCCCGGTCAAGTGGGTGGTGGCGGCGGTGCTGAGCACGCTGGTGACGCTGTATTTCGTGCTCGCGGGGCGGGGACGAGGAGCCCAGCGGCCATGAACATCCTCGATTCCCGGGTCGTGCTGAGGCTGCGCACGGTGCCCGACATCCTGGACCTTGCCTTCCGCTATGTGGCCGGCCCGGGCGAGCGCGTGTTTCTACGGCTGACGGCGGCCGTGCTGGTGCCCTGCTTCGCGGTGTGCGTCGCGCTGCGCTATGCGCTGGGTTGGGATTGGGTGTGGGTGTGGTTCCTCGCGATCGCTCTGGGCGGGATCGCGCAGGGCGCGTTCACCGTCGGAGCCGGGCAGCTTCTGTTCTCCGACAGCGTGCGCGCGCGCGACGTGCTGGCGCGCTTTGCGCGGCGGCTGCCTTCCTACCTGGTGGCGCTGTTTCTGACCCGACTGGCCATGGCCCTGGGCGGTTTTCTCCTGTTTGTGCTGCTCGTGCCGGCGTGGCTGCGCGCCGAGTTCGTGCACGAGGCCTCGCTGCTCGAGGGCGCTTCGCCCGGGCAGGCCTATGCCCGCAGCGCGCGTTTCATCAAGCGCCAGGGCGGGCCCGCGCTGGGCCTTCTGTGCTCGCTGTTGCTGGCCCAGTTCGGCTTCGTGGTGGCGGCCGAGCTGCTGGGCCAGGGCCTGGTCGAGTTCGTGTTGCAGCTCGGGCAGCCCCTGGGCTCGCTGTGGTCGGACGGCGGCTCGGTCTACGCGCTGGCCGGCTTCTTCCTGTCGGTGCCCTATGTGGCGGCCGCGCGCTTTCTCAAGTACACCGACATCCGCACGCGCAAAGAAGGCTGGGACATCCAGCTCAAGTTCACCGCTCTGCAGGCCGCGGACGAGGCGCATCGGAGGATGGTCGCGTGACCCAGCTCCTCGTGGTTGCGCTGCTCGCCGGCCCAAGCCCCGACCAGGTCGAGTCGGCGGTGCGGCGCGTGCTGGCCAAGGAGCAGTACCGGCTCTGTCACGAGGGCGATTATCCGCTCGCCGAAGACGAAATGGGCTGGTGCCCTCTCGTCGGTGCCACCTCCAGCCGCTGTCCGGCCCTGCCGAGCGCGTGCAAGGCCGGTCCACAGTTGGCGTCGGGCAAGAAGTGGCGGGCCGTGTTCGGGCGCTCAGGCTCGGGATCGGGCTCGGGGTCGGGCTCGGGCTCCAGCAGCGAAGACGAGCCCCGCTTCATCCGGTTGCCCATGCTGGGCGGGTTGGGCCAGCTGCTTCTGTGGCTGATCCTCGGTGCCGGCATCGCCGCGGTCGTGTACGCGATTGCGAAGAACTTCATGCGCTCAGCCCGCCGCTCGGACGACGAGCTCGAGCCCGAGACCCCGGATCAGATTGCGGCTGCCGCCAAGGCGGCGGGCGGACCCATCGAGACCGACGTCGAGCGGCTGCTTGCGCGGGCGCGGGCTGCGGCCGCGCGTGGCGACTACGCGCGCGCGGTCGACGATGCCTACGCGGCGCTCCTGCGCCGGCTCGACGGCGACGGGTTGATCCGCATCCATCCCGCCCGCACCAACGGCGACTACGTGCGCGATCTGCGCGAGCGGGCCGAGCTCAGAGGCCAGGTGCGCGGAATCGTGCGCGACGTCGAGCGCGTGCAGTTCGGCGCCCAGACCCCGTCGTCCGAGCTGTTCGAGTCGGTGTTCGCGCGGGTGGCACCGCTGGCCCAGCGCACGCTGGCCGCCCTCGCGCTCGGCTTTGCGGTGCTTTCGGTCCTCTCCTGTGGCGGGGCGGCCTGGAAGAGCCGCGGGCCCTGGGACGACACCCCGTCGGGGCGGCGGGCCGTGATCGATTTCTTGAACGAGCTCGGGATCAAGGCGCAGCACCGCCTCACGCCGCTCGACCGGATCGGCGAGGCCGAGGGAGCGGTCGTGCTGCTTCCCGGCGTGCGTGTGGACGACAAGCTGTGGAGCCGGCTTTCCCGCTGGGTCGACGACGGCGGCCTGCTCGTGATTGCGACCGGCGAGCCGCGCCTGGCCAAGCGGGTGGGGCTTACCCTTCACGAGACCGGGGCGGCCGCGCAGGAGGCGCGGGTCGAGACCAAAGACGCAAGCGCCCAGTCGGTGGTGGCGGTTCCCGATCGGCGCTGGCTGTCGATCCCCGCCTCCGAGGCCGACCCGCTCCTGGCGCGCGGCGGCTCGCCCTACGGGGCCTGGATCGAAAAGGGCAAGGGCGCAGTCATGGTGCTGGCCGACGACTACCTGTTCGAAAACATCGCGCTGGCGGTGGCCGACGACGCGGATTACCTTGTGCGCGTGCTCAAGCAGATCGAGCACAGCGTCGAGCTGTGCGACGAGATGACTGGGGCCTCACCGACCAATCCGGTGACCTCGGTCGCGCGCGGCAAGCTAGCGCCGCTGATGGGGCAGCTCCTTTTGCTGCTGCTCATCTTCT
The DNA here is from genome assembly GCA_035258845.1 of Polyangia bacterium. Taxonomy (GTDB): domain Bacteria; phylum Myxococcota_A; class Polyangia; order JAHFDS01; family DATFWX01; genus DATFWX01. Next base: position 13,544 of record DATFWX010000115.1, read on the forward strand.
TCGCCTTCAAGGGGGTCGCGTTCGGTGCCCCCCGCGACCCGCGGCCGGCCTCGCGGCGTGCGTTCGTCGAGCATGTACGCGCGGTGGGCATCCAATATGCCAAGGCGCACGCCAAGCGGCACGCATTCACGCTGTACGCGGCCTACGCGCTCGATCGACTGCGCGAGCGCGTGCAGCTGGGCGGCCGACGGGGGCTGTCGGGCCTGGCCGAGGCGGTGGCGCAGAAGACCGGCCGCTCCGAGACCGAGCTGATGCGCCTTCTGGTGGAGGCCCAATCGTCGCGCGACGTCATGGCCTCGTCGGGCGTGGTGTCGCAGGAGGACCTGTCGCTTTTGCGCGAGCTCGCGCTGCTGCTCAAAGAAACAGGAGGAGCCCGGTGAACGTCCAGGAATTTTCGATGCGGTTCCAGCGCCTCCGCGGCGAGATCGGCCGCGCGCTGGTGGGGCAGGAGGAGATTGTCGAGCACACGCTGGTCGCCATCTTCGCGCGCGGCCATGTGCTGCTCGAGGGTGTGCCGGGGCTGGGCAAGACGCTGCTCGTGCGCGCGCTCGGGCAGGTGCTGGGCTGCGCATTCAAGCGCATCCAGTTCACGCCCGACCTCATGCCGTCCGACGTCACCGGCGGCAACGTGTTCAACCAGAAGAAGGACGCCTTCGAGTTTTTCCCGGGGCCGGTGTTCACGCAGCTCCTCCTGGCCGACGAGATCAACCGTGCGCCCGCCAAGACGCAGTCGGCGCTCTTGGAAGCCATGCAGGAGCGCAGCGTGACCGCCGACGGCGTCACGCGCCTTTTGCCGCGGCCGTTCTTCGTCATCGCGACCCAGAACCCGGTCGAGTCGCAGGGCACCTATCCCCTGCCGGAAGCGCAGCTCGACCGCTTCCTGTTCAAGGTCAACATCCGGCACCCGTCACCCAGCATCGAGAAGATGATCCTGGTCAACCATCTGCGCGGGTTCGACGCCACCGCGCTCGAGCAGTTCGGCCTGCAGCGGGTGGTGGCCGCGGACGAGGTGGTCGCGATGCAATCGACGCTGGACTCGGTCCGCGTCGAGGACGGCATCCTCGATTACATCACCGACATCGTGGCCCGCACGCGCACGCATCGATCGATTTATCTGGGCGCGTCGCCGCGCGCTTCGATCGCGCTTCTGGCCGCTTCTCGTGCGCAGGCCGCCAGCGAGGGCCGCGACTTCGTGGTGCCCGACGACATCAAGGCGCTCTCTCCGGGCGTTTTGCGCCACCGCGTCATCCTGCATCCCGACGCCGAGATCGAAGGCATCTCGCCCGACGATTGCATCGACGGCATCTTACGGGAAGCCAAAGTGCCCAAAACCGCCGCCGCATAGGCATCGCTGCGCAATGATCCCCTCGCGCCGCATGGTCCTTTTCGCCCTGGCGCCGCTGCTTCTGGCCGTGACCGCGCTTCTGGACGAGACCCTGCTCTGGCCCATGCTGCTGTGCGACGCCGGCCTCGCGGTGCTGGCGCTGTTCGACCTCCTGCTCGGCCTGCGCCCCCTGGTGACGGTCGAGCGCGAGGCGCCCGAGGTGTTCTCGATCGGCCGTCCCAACCCGGTCACGCTGGAGCTGCGCTCGCGCGCCCGCCGCGCGCTCGAAGTGCGCATCACCGATGACCTATTCGACGACGCCGAGTCGGCCGATCTGCCGCTTACGATTGCCGTGCCCGCGCGCGGTCGCGCCTCCGGCCGCTACCGCGTGGTCCCCTCGCGGCGCGGGGCCTACGAGCTGGGCGGCCACACCCTCCGGTACTCGACCCCGCTCGGGCTCTGGCAGCGCCAGCTGCGCGTGCGCGCACGCAGGGCAGTCAAGGTCTACCCAGACGTGCAGGCGGTCCGCACCTACGAGCTCTTGGCGCGTCAGGATCGCGAGTATGCGCTGGTCCGCGCGGCCCGCCTGCGCGGCGGCGAGAGCGAGTTCGAACGGCTGCGCGACTACCTCAAGGACGACGAGTTTCGCTCGATCGACTGGAAGGCGACCGCGCGCCGCCAGAAGCTGATCGCGCGCGAGTACCAGCTCGAGCGCAACCAGAACATCCTGTTTCTGCTCGACTGCGGCCGCCTGATGACCGCGGAGACTGGGGGCCTCTCGCACCTCGACCATGCCCTCAACGCGACCCTCATGATGTCGCATGTGGCCGCACGTTCGGGCGATCACGTGGGGCTGCTCGCGTTCGACGACGAGGTGCGCTCGTACCTGCCGCCGGGCGGCGGCGCGCGCGCCAGCCAGCGCATCATCCAGGCCAGCTATGATCTGCACCCGGCCCTGGTCGAGCCCAACTACGCAGCCGCGTTCGATCAGCTCGCCCTGCGCGTGCGCAAGCGGGCGCTGGTCATCCTGTTCACGCAGATCGTCGACGACGTGTCGGCGCGCAGCGTGCTCTCGCGCATGCGGGGCCTGTTACCGCGGCACCTGCCCCTGTGCGTGCTGTTTCGCGACCTCGAGATCGATCAGCTGGCCGAGCCCACCGCCGCCGCCACCTCGAGCGCGCAGGAGGAGCTGGAGCTGTATCTGCGTGGCGCCGCCGCCGAGATGGTGGTGTGGCGCGACAAGCTGGTGCGCGATCTGAAGGCCGGGGGCGCGCTGGTGCTCGATGTGCCGCCGCACAAGCTCACGCCCGCGCTCATCAACCGGTATCTCGAGATCAAGGCCCGGCAGCTCCTGTGATCGCGAGCCTGCGCGCCCGCCTGCGGCCCGAGGAAGCGCTGCTGCTTGTCTACGGCCTGGGGCTGCTCGCGCTGTGCCTGTGGGCGCACATGCCCTATCTGACGCGTACCTATCACATCCCGTTTTTGGTCGTGATCGCGATCGTGGCAGCCCTGCGCGCGGCGCGCGAGCGCGAGCACAGAGTGCGCGCGGCCGTGGGCGCGGTACGCGATTTCCTGCCCTTTTTTGCCCTCATCGTGGTCTACGAAACCCTGCACGACCTGACTCCGATCCTGCGCCCCCGCACCGTCGACGGCGGGTTGGCGGCGCTGGATCGCTTTCTGTTCGGGCGCGACCTCGCGGTCTGGATGACCAGCTTCGCCTCGCCCTGGCTGACCCGGATCATGGTGTTCTGCTACGCGTCCTACTTCTTCGCGCCCGCGCTCTTGGGCGGCATCATCTACCTGTACGGCCCGCGCGCAACCTTCCGGCGCTGCATGCTCTCGGTCTCGGTGGCCTCGATGCTGGGCTTCCTGATCTACCTGCTCGTGCCGGCGGTTGGGCCCTACATCTACCAGGCTGCCCAGTTTCCGGGCCGGCTGCCCGCCGCCACCCCGGGTACCCACTACGTCGTCGAGGCCATCGACGCGGTCAAGGGCGCGGCGCGCGACTGTTTTCCCAGCATGCACACGGCTCATTCGACGCTGGTGCTCCTGGGTGCGCGCGCGTTCAGGCGGGTCCTATTCTGGCTGTACCTGCCGGTCGCGGTCGGCCTGTACGTGGCCACCGTGTACCTGCGGATGCACTACGCGATCGACGTGCTGGCCGGGTTTGCGCTGGCCGGGGGTGCCTGGTGGCTGGCCCCCCAGCTGGAGCTGGCGTGGTCGGGCACGGCCGACTGAAGATGCACCCTCGAAATGGCCGCGCCCCCTCGGGCGGTATCGCTGGGGGGGCGCGTCCTTGCTATTGGAACCGTTTGGTTACTTCTTCTTCTTGCCCTTACCCTTCTTGCCCTTCTTGCCGGCCCGCTTGGCTTTCGCGCGGCCCTTGCCCGCCTTGCGCGTCGCCTTCTTCGCGGCGCTCTTGGCCTTGCGCTTCTGGCCTCCGATGGCGCGCCGGGCGCGGCTGACATCGCCGTCCTTGTCGAGGAAGTAGATGTACGACGTGTCCATCGAGAAGCTGCCCTGATGGACCTTCTCGGGACGGCCTTTCGGGACGCCCGGCATCTTGCGCTGAACCTTCCAGACGCCGCCGTCCTTGATGTAGTACATGAAGTCCTTCTCGCGTCTGATTCCCGTCTTTTCAACCTTCTCAGCCATTCGGCATGCCCTCCTGCTGGGGGTTTCTCGACGGGCGGGCATGCTCACCGCCCGATTCGTCGACGGCGACTTTATTGATCTCCGTCGAGCGAGTCAACAAAAAACTGCGAATCACGATCGGGCTGTCCGAGGAGGGGTCAGGGGGCGGCCGAACGCGGCGCCGCGATGATGATCTGCTGCTCGCTGTCCGAGCACAGCGGCCCCCACCCGAAGTCGCCCAGGCGCTCGACGACACGGAACCCGCCCAGCTCCAACAGGGCCACCAGCTCGGCTGGGAAATACATTCGATGCGCCAGCCGCACCTCGCGCACGCGCCCGGTGTCAGCCGATTCGTAAAAAATGTGGATGTAGTTGATCTGCGAGACCCGGTCGTAGACGTGGTTGGTCGAGTAGATCAGCTCCTCGCCGGTTTCGGGATGATGAAACCGGGTGCGCGCCCAGCGCTTGCGGGGATCGCGGCCCAGCCAGCTCAAATCCGGGTTCATCAGGTCAAACGCGAAGCGCCCGCCCGGCGCCAGCATCGACCGCACCGAGGCCAGGAGCGCCGCCATGTCGGCCTGCGCATAGACGTGCTGCAGCGTGTTGAAGGGGCACAAGACCAGCTGAAAACGGGCGCGCAGGCCCAGCGCGCAAAAATCTGCGCGCACGAGCTGCGCCTGCCGCGCGCGGCGTCCGGTTCGCGCCAGGCGTGCCCGCGCCACCTCGAGCATGGGCACCGACCGGTCGACACCCACCACGCGGCGCCCGTCGCGCACAAGCGGTATGAGCAGGCGCCCGGTGCCACAACCGAGCTCCAGAATCGGCTCGGCCCCCACCTCGGAGGCCAGCGCCCGGTAGAAGTTGACGTCCACGCGCCGGCGCCGGTACTCGAAATCATAAAGAGCCGGATCCTGGTAGTGCTCGCGGCTTCCCACCTCGAGTGAAAAGGGCGGGCCGGCGGGCCGGCCTGTTTCCGTGGCCGCATCCGGGGCCGTACCCCTATCCGTATCCGTACCCGTGCCCGTGCCCGTATCCGTGCCCGTGCCCGTGCCCGTATCCGTTACTGTTTCCGCCCCGGTATCAGTTTCCGCTCCGGTTTCGGCTTCCGTAACGGTTTCCGTTTCCGTGGCCTGGTCCTGGTCCTGGCCGTCGCCGTCGCGCGCGCACACGCCCCCGGGACGTTATACTCCACGCCGGTGACACGCAAGGCAGTGGTCCTACTCTCGGGCGGCCTGGACTCGGCCACCACGCTCGCGATTGCACGCTCCGAAGGGTTCGAGTGCCATGCGCTCAGCTTCCGCTATGGCCAGCGCCATGCCGCCGAGATCGAGGCCGCGCAAGCGGTCGCGCGCGCGCTGGGCGCGGCCGCCCATCGCATCGTCGACATCGACCTGGCCGCTTTTGGCGGCTCGGCCCTGACCTCGCCCGCGCTGGCCGTGCCCAAGGACCGCAGCCTGCGCGAGATGGCGCACGGCATCCCGCCCACCTATGTGCCCGCGCGCAACACCATCTTCCTGGCCTACGCGCTCGCCTGGGCCGAGGTCCTGCCCGCCCGCGACCTGTTCCTGGGCGTCAACGTGCTCGACGCCAGCGGCTATCCCGACTGCCGCGAGGAGTTTGTGCGCGCGTTCGAGCACGCCGCGCGGCTGGGCACGCGGATGGACGATCTTCGCATCCACGCGCCGCTCGTGCGCCTGAGCAAGGCCGACATCATCCGCCGCGGGCATGCGCTCGGCGTGGACTACGCGGCCACCCACTCGTGTTACGATCCCCCTACGGGGGGTGGTGCCTGTGGTCGCTGCGATGCCTGCTTGCTGCGCAAGAAGGGCTTTGCCGAGGCCGGCCTGCCCGACCCGACCCGCTATTGAAACGACGCAAAAGCCCGTGAAGAAGACCGCCCACGAGGTCGTCAAAGCCAAAACGACCGCGCCCCCAGCGGCCCGGGAGGCTCTGATGCGGCTCCTCGTGCTTTTCTGCGCATCGCAGTGTGTGGGCTGCTACGACTTCGACGCGCTGTCGAGCTCCTTCGACGTGTCGGGCCAGTACTCGGTCAACATCACCAACGGGCAGAACGGCTGCGCATTCGGCAACTGGACACCGGGCGCGTCGTCGAGCGGCATCCCGCTCGCAATCACGCAGAGCGGCCAGCAGGTGGTGGCGACCATTGGCGGCACAACCGGCGATTACGTCAATTTTTTCTGCGGGTCGAAGGAGTTCGTGGGCATGATCGTCGCGGGCGGCTTCGAGGCGCGTCTCGCCTGCACGAAAACCTTCACGCAGCAAACCTGCATCTACCGGGTCATCGCCGATGCCAAGGCGCAGGTCCGAGGCGACGTGGTCACCGGCACGCTCGACTACACGACCGCGACCAACAGCGATTCGACCTGCGGGACGCTCGTAAACTGCCACTCGAGCCAGAACTTCAACGGCGCGCGCCCGCCGCGCTGACCCGATCAGCCGCCCTCGACCGGCTGACCCTGGCCCGCCAGCGCGCCACCCCCGCGCCGCCGCCGCCCCCCGCGTCTTCGCCGGCGCCGACGCCGGCCGCCGGGCGGCGTCTCGCGCGCCGGGGCCTGGCCCTGTCCATTGTTTGCGCCCGCGACCGGGCCGGCCGGCCCCGGGCCTTCCCGCAGCATGCGCCGCCAGCGCGCGGCCTCGGCCGCCGAGGTGTCGTCGGCACTGGCTGCAATCTCGAACAGATCCAACGCATCCGGGAAGTAGTCGCGGTGCAGGAGCGCCGACGGGCGGCCGCGCCGGCGCCGTGACGGCGTGAGCCGCCGCTGCGCGAGCAGCACCTGGCGCGTGCGCTCGGCATCGCGCCGCGACACCTTCATGCGCTCGAGCACCGGCTTGGCCACCTGCTCGAGGCGCGCCACCGCATCCCCGCCGCGCGGGCCCTCGGCCGCCAGCAGCTCGGGCAGGAAGGGCATCAGCAGCGAGCCCAGGAGCACCGCGTTGCCGGGCAGCTCGTCGCGCTCGGGGCTCGACACCCGATCGTCGAGCGCGTCCAGGTAGCGCCACAGCTTCTCGCCTGGAATCGCATCGGGCGGGCCGCCGGCCTGCGGCTCCGGGTCGGCCTCGCCCTCGCCCGCGGGCGGGGGGCTGCGCACGGGCGCGGGCAGGGGCGCGCCCTGCTCCATCAGGCGCGCCAGCTCGGGCACCAGAACCCCGAGCACGCCGGTTTCACGCATCAGCTCCATCGAGCGACGCGCCGCTCCGCCGCGCAGCAGCCGGTACAGCTCTTCCAGGATGCGGGGCGGAGCACACTTGGCGATCTCCCCCTTGTGCACCAGGATGGCCTTGTAGGTCGCGGGCTCGATCGTGAAATCGAGCCGCGCCGCAAACTTGATCGCGCGCAGGATGCGCACCGGATCCTCACGGAAGCGGATGTCCGGATCCCCGATCGTGCGCACCAGCCGCTGCTCGAGGTCGGGCAGTCCAGCCACATAGTCGATGACCTGATCGGACTGGAGGTCGTAGAAGAGGCCATTGATGGTGAAGTCGCGCCGCCGCGCGTCGTCCTCGGCCGAGCCGAATACGTTGTCGCGTCGGATCAAAAGCTCGTCGCTGGCGAACTCCTCCTCGCTCGCGCCCTCGCGCGGATTGGTGCGGAAGGTCGAGGTCTCGATGATCTTGTTGCCAAAAAAGATGTGAGCCAGCCGAAAGCGGCGGCCGATGATGCGGCAATTGCGGAATAGATCCTTGATCTCGTTGGGCGTAGCGCTGGTCGCAATGTCAAAATCCTTGGGCCGGCGCTTCAGGAGGAGGTCGCGCACACATCCGCCGACCAGGTAAGCGGCGAAGCCGTACCGGTGCAACCGTCGCAAGACCTTGATCGCATCCGGGTCGATCTGCTCGTGAGGAATGGCCATTTGCCCGGTTACCTAGGCGCGCAGTTCCAGAGATGTTCGCTGCTTCACGGTTAACACATCCCGTCTGGACCGGCAACAACAGCTTGGAATCGGGGCAAAAAAAGACCGCCAAGGCTCTGGGGGGAGAAGCCATGGCGGCCAGCCCGCACGCAAATCACGAAAAGTGCCGGGCCGCGCACGTCTGTAACCTGTTCGCCGCGCTGACACCACTGACGCCTGTCCAGCCTCATTGCGGAAAAAGTGGCTGTTTCGCCAACCTTTTGAAATCGACCGAAATTTGCAGGCCAACGTGAAGGTTGATACAATAAGGCGCCACACAGAAGCCGAAACACATGGGGCGGAGAAAGACTTCACCGAGGTGGAGGACCTTTTCGCGCGCATTGGCAACAATATCCGGAAGTATAGGAAGGCGAGGGGGATGACCCAGGAACAGCTCGCGGAGGCCTCGGAGTTGAGCGCCTATTTCGTGGGCTCGATCGAGCGGGGACAGGCCACAGTTTCGGTGCGGTCGCTCGAGCAGGTTGCGCGGGCATTGCGGGTTCCGCTGCGCGATCTGTTTCAGTTTTCCGAAGATGTCGGCCGTGAGGATGTGCTGCGGGAGGTGATCGAGTACGCGCGCGGGGCCTCGCTCGAGGAGTTACGCGTGGTGGTGATGCTGTGCCGCCTGATCCGGCGCGCGCCGCCCACGCAAGCTCGGGGCTGAAGCCGGGCTCGGGCTCTGGGCTCGGGGTCAGCGCCCTCCGTCGCGGGCGCCCGCATCCGGCGGAAGGGGGACCGGCGCGCCGTCGCGTTCTAGCGCCACCGTGAGCAGGGTGGCCCGGCCGCGCCAGCTCGGAAACCGGACCTGACGGACCGCGCTGGCCAGACACTCGCTGGCCGGTGGCCAGCCGTCGAGCTCGACCGTGCGCACCACGCCGCTGGGTTGGATGCTGACGCGCAGCTCGAGCCGCCTCGGGCCCGCGTCGGCCGTCACCGGCGTTGCGGCCAGACAGCGTCGCGCGTCGGCGTAGATCGGGCCCAGTGCCCTGCCGATGGCGGCTTGCGGCGGCGGCTCCTCGGCCTCGGGTGGCGGCGCTGCTCTTCGCGCGGGCGCCGGGGCAGGGGCGGGCTCGGGGGCCGGGGCCTCCGAGGGCGCGGCCTCGGCCGGCTCCTCGGGCGCGGGCGCGCGCGACCGACAGCCGGCCCAGGTCAGCAGCGCGCACGTCAGAACGGCGCTTCGCACGCCCCATCATCGACTGCGTGAAGGAGCGCGTCAAGGGTGGGCCGAGGTGGGTCCACGTCGTTGTAACGTCGGAAAATCCGAGGGAAAACCCTTGACGAGAAAGAGCTTTCCAACATACTCTTGCTCTTGGGGCCCTGCAAAATGGTTGGCCGGGATACGTGCGTGCATCGGGCGCGCCGCCATGCGGGATTCACGCTGATCGAGCTCATGGTGGTGGTGGCCATCATCATCGTGGTGAGCGTGCTGGCCGTGCGCTTTTACTCGGGAGGCCGGCGCGGAGCGGCCGCCGACAGCTTCGCGCGCACCATGCTGGCGCTGGCGCACCAGGCGCGGCAGTACTCGATGGCCACGCGCAGCCAGACCCGGCTGCGCTTCGTGCCCGGGGCTCCGCCGGTCGTGTTCCTCGAGCAGTTCGACACGGCCGCCGCCACCTGGGCGCCGATTTCGCAAACCCCGCTGCCCGCCGACGTGCAGCTGTGCGTGGCCGCCTACGCCACCGCGCCCGGTCCGCTCACGCCCACCTGCCCGGCCACCAGCGAGCTGCGCCTCGAGTACACGAACGGAGGGGTGCAGGTGCGCGACGGCTCCAACAGCCAGGTCTGCCCGTCCTCGGGCAGCTTGCCCTGCACAGGCATCTCGCTGCCGTTCGGCACCACCGACAACGCGCATCAGTACAAGGTCCACGTGTTCGGCCTCACCGGCCTGCCCAGGCTGATGGATCAGTGGTGATGCGAGCCCGCGAGCGCGGCATGACTCTGCTTGAGGTGCTGGTCGCCCTCATGATCTCGGCGCTGGGCCTGCTGGGCATGTTGGCCTTGATTGGGGTCGTGCTGCGGGGCAGCGACTTCTCGCGCCGGGTGACCGAGAGCTCGCTGATCGCGCAAACCCAGCTCGAGCAGCTGGTCTCGGTGCCGCGCACCCAGCTGGCCGCTCAGTGCACGGCCAAGAACGGCGCGCTCTGGACCGGCAACGGCGGGGTGACGACCTCGGTCACCTACACGATCAGCTGCAACATCGCAAGCTGCAATGGGCTCAACTGCATCACCATCGGTGTGAGCTGGCCCGACGCCGCCGGTCGAACGCACACGATTACGCAGCAAAGGGCGCGTGCACAGTGACCGGGCAGCGCGGTTTTACGCTCGTCGAGATCCTGGTGGCGCTGGTCGCGGCCAGCATCTTGACCATCTTCCTGTTGTCGCTCACGCGGTCGCAGCTGGGCGCGTTCCAGCTCAACGGCCAGCTGGTGGCCGCACAGCAGAACGGACGGGCCGGCTTCGACTTCTTCGAGCCCATGTTGCGCAACACCTGCGCCGGCATCTCGTCGGGCCTGCTCGAGGTCAACGTGGGACCGCGCAGTGGCGCTTCGGCGACCGATTTCCAGACCGCCTGCCTGCGGGTGTGGAACGGGGGCGTGGCCACTTCCGGCACCGCCAACGCCACCACGGCCGGGGGCTCGTTCTCGTCGGGCCCGCAGATTTCGAGCCCGGACGCAGTCGAGCTGGTCTACGGCAACGCGCGCGCCTACACGCGCGCAGTCGACACGCCCGCGACCGGCGTCAACCCGGTCATCAAGGTGGCCGACGCGACCGGTTTCAAGAACAACGACTACGTGCTTCTGACCAACGACTACGTGACCGCGGTGCTGACCGGACCGGTCACGGTCGACACCACGACCACGCCGCACCAGATCACGGTGAGCAGCCTCAGCGCGGCCCTCGATCAGGCGTCGAATCCGAGCTCGCTGGTCGATACGCTCCAGCCCACCTGGGTCATGATTGCGAGCACGGTCGCGTTTTTCGTCGACACCAGCGACCCCGCCAACCCGGTGCTCAAGTTCGATCCCGACGGGGTGGCGGGACCGACCCACAATGACGCGATCCCGCTGTTGGACGGGGTCGAAGACCTGCAGATCGCGGTCGCCAACGACGGGCGCACCTGCGCGGGCTGCGTGAGCTGCAACGGCATCGCCGAAGGTACGGGTGCGACTGCGCCCGACGACGAATGGATCGGCAACGATCCGTCGACCAACGAGTTTCCACTGCCCGCGCCCTCGACCGGCGTGCCGTGGGTGCCGGCCGTCTGCGCGGCCGGCTCGCCGCGGCTGCTCAGCATCCGGGTCACCCTGCTCGTGCGCACGCTCAACTCCTACGCGGGGGCGACCTACGCGCCCGTGCAGCTCGAGGATCGAACCACCTATGCCAGCGCGACTGGCCCAGCACCCCGGCGCCGGGTGCTCCAGCTCGAGGTCCAGCCGCGAGAATGGAACTTGGCGGAATGAGAAAGGCGGCCACCTTACGGGAGCAGGCGCGCGCGGGCGAGCGCGGGGTGGCCCTCGGCCTGGCCATGGTGCTGCTCGTGGTGCTGCTTCTGGCCGCCGGCATCGCGGTGTGGGGCCTGCGCAGCGAGACCGGATCGGCGGGCGGCGATCGCATGACCCGGCAGCTGTTCGATTGCGCCGAGCGCGCGCTCGCGTTCGGCAAGGTCTACTTCTCCAACACCAACTTCGCAATCAACGATTTCCTATCGACCAACGTGTGCGGGGTGCTGCCCTGTTACCCGACCGTCTCCACCGGGCCCTTCCGGCCCCAGACCAGCATCCCGCCCCCGTGCGGGACCCCGATTCCGGGCTATCCCGACGGCACGATGGCCGACAGCACACAGCTCAAGCAACTGGTCAACGTGGGCGGCCAGCAGATGGAGTTCATCGTGGCCATCTACGACGACGCCGACGAATCGGCGATGCCGCAGAATTATGCCTGCGACACCAACAACCGGGTCATCGTGTGGGCACGCTGCCGCGACGTCGTCACCAACCAGAGCCGGACTGCCTCGGCCCTGGTGCAACTGACCGGCACCCCGTCGAGCGACTACTCGGGGCAGGCGGGTCGGGGCTTTCGCAACCTGGGTAATGCAAATTAGCAGGAGGATGTAGCAATGACGCTGTGCAAGAAGGTGAGTTGGCTGAGCGCGGCGCTGGTTCTAGGCTGGCTCGGCGCGGCGCGCGCGGACACCGGCTTCGAGCCGGGCAGCCTCATCATCCCGCTCGACGCGTGCGGCCAGGAGAACAGCGATCCGGCCTACTGCACCTGGAGCGCGGGTACGTGCGGCAACTGCTCGGCCGTCACCTGTAGCTACAACGCGTTCGGCTACCCGACCGGCAACAACAAGCTGGCATTCGGCGCGGCCTACCTGCTCGCGACCAACGGCATCCCGATTCACGTCGCGCTCAGCTCGACCAAGTCGACCCTGGGCGATCCCGACTTCGTGGTCACGCGGCCCAACGCCTCCTCGGTTCCGGCGCCGGTCCTGGCCTGGAACAGCGCCGCTCCCAATCCGCTCGATGGCGGCACCGGCAGCTATCAGATCCACACCAGCTGGATCGCGAGCGGGACCATCAGCATGCCGTACACCAGCTCGGCCTTCATCATCGATGCCGCCTACGCGCAGGACGCGCTGCGCGTCCTGACCTGGTTCAACCGGTTCGGCCTGCAGACCAACCCGGGCAGCCTCAATGCGTTCGACGGGGTGGTCATCCACATGGCCTACAACCATTTCCGGGCGCCCATCGCGGCGGTGCTGGAGAGCCGGCCGCGCCCGGTCGGCGTGCTCAATAACGGGCTCGACGACTATTTCGGCGAGAGCGGCATCCGGCTCGTGCTCGACCGGAACGCGCCCTGCAGCTCGGACGGCCAGTGCCCCGGCAACCCGGGCTCGACGGTGTCGGGCAAGTGCAACACCAGCCTCGGCTATTGCCAGGCCGACTACTGGGTGCAGCTCAACTACACAAACGGCTCCAGCCCGGCCAGCTACAGCTTCAACCGGAGCAGCTCCATGCCGCTGGCGGCGGGCGCATGCACGACCGGCACCTGCTCGCAGCTCACCTGGGACACCGGTGGCGGCAAGATCGACCGCGTGCTCGACGCTCTATGGATGGATGCGCTCGGCAACTCGGCCGACTGGGTCAACTGGGCGGGCACCCCGTTCGGCCTCGATTCCTTCCTGGCCGGGGGCGGGCGCCTGTTCGGGATTGGCACCGTGGGCGCGCAAATCGAAAATGGCACCGGCTCGCGGCAGTACATGACCGCGCCCAGCGTGCGCCGGCCCGACAACAACGACGCCAGCGACGCCGGGCCCTTCTGCTGGTCGTACCTGACCAGCCCCACCACCACCGCGAACGCCGATTCGGTGGTGAGCCCCTTCCCGGCCTCCAACCCGTATCTGCAGACCGGTGGGCTGAGCTATCAGACCAAGGGCGGCGGCGGCCTGGCCGGTATCACGCGCGACCCGGCGGCATCGCCCGCCAGCGGCAGCTACGGCTGGGACACCTGGACCCAGGGCATCATCGACAACAGCGGTACCTTCGGCGTGCTGGCGGACAATCCACAGATTGGCTCCAACCGCGCCGGCTGGGTGATTTACGAGGGCGCGGTCGCGGCCTGGCACGGCGGCGGGCAGGGTCACGACGCCGGCCTGCGCCTCTTGTTCAACACGCTCATCAACTACACCGGCAAGCCCGGCGGCACCGTGGACGCGCGCTTCTCCTCGGCCGAGGTGTCGCGCTCCTCGCTGGTGGGCAGCCCCACCGACACGCACAAGTACTATGGCGGGACGTTCGCCTGGTCGGTGCCGGCGGCGCTGGGCGTGTCGGGACACAACTACTTTACCCCGGCCATCGGGGTCTATCCGGCCGCGACCGGGCATTTCCGCGAATACAATGCCGCCCTCACCAGCGGCTTCGGCGGCGACTGCTCGAGCGGAACCCCGTGCACCTGGGACGCGGCCGTCAAGATCGCGGCCCAGAGCGGGCGCAAGGTCGGTGTCATCGACCTTTCAGCCAACAAGGTCCTGGACTGGAACGACACCAGCCTCGACACGGATGGGGCGGTGGTCTGGATGCGCAGCCACCTGGGCGCGAGCCTGGGCGGCATCGATTTCTCGACCCCGGCCGTCATCCAGCCCAAGCAGGGACCGGTCAACCTCGGCAACGCGCAGAAGCGGCCCACGCTGGCGTACGTGGGCGCGCGTGATGGCATGGTGCACGCGATCTGTGTGCGGCCGAGCGGGCAGGCGCTGACCAGCTTCGCCGACGGCACCACCAGCTACGCGGCCGGCACCTGTTACGGACGCGCGCCGGGCGAGGAGGTATGGGCCATCCTGCCCCGGCCGTCGCACCGGATCATGCCGAACGCAAACGCGGCCCTTTCAGACTGGTCGGCGGTCAACGCGGGCGGCGTGATGCGGGTGGCCGACATCAACATCAACCCGACCGGGGCGCCCAGCTGGCGCACGGTGCTGTTTTTCACGACCCGTAGCGCGAGCGCGACCGTCAACGACTCGGTGACCGCGCTCGACATCTCGGATCCCGATCCGCTCTACATCGGGCAGACCAGCCCGGTCAGCCTGGCTGTCTTGTGGGAGAACGATGGCACCGACGTGGTGCCATCGGCGGGCTACACCACCGGCACCGGCTGCACCAACGCCAAGTGTCCGCTGGGCGCGTCGGCCGGCGGATCCATCGGGCAGGTCGGATCGTCGTTTTATCTGATGACCACGTCGGCGACCGCCGCCTCGGCCGGCTCGAGCGGCATCAACACGTACCTCTTCGATGCGTCGAACGGCAAGATCATCGGCTTCAGCCAGCTGCTCTACACCAGCTCCAGCCGCGCCGGGCTGACCAACCAGCCCACGCGCGCGCCCATGAACAGCATCACCAGCCTGCCCATCGCCAACGACGTGCCGCCGATTCCGACCACCCTGAACCCGACCCTGGGCGCGCCCGACGATACCATCGTGCTAGTGGCCGACATTGGCGGCATCGTGCGCCGCTTCAACCTGCCCACCGGCAACCCGTCGACCATCGCGTCGACGAGCAACGGCCTGTCCAACATCACGACCATCTTCAGCACCCACAACAAGGACCAGGCCTATTCCAACTCGACCGGCTCGCACACGTACAATCCGACCGGGACCCCGGTGTGCCCGACCGTGGGCGCGATCACCAACACGGCCTGCCAGCCCATCGGCGCCCCGCTCGCCATCATCAAGGACGCGGCCGTCAGCCCCAATTTCTTTGCTGTGGTGGCCACCGGTGGCGCCGACTCGGCGTCGAGCGATGCCATCAATCAGGTCAACACGCCCTTCTACATCCACTACCTCGACCCGCAGGGGCTGGGGCCCACCTCGACCGACGCCGGCGCGACCTGGACCGCCACCGCGACCAACGGGCTCAAGAACGTGCTGCCGCTGCCGAGCGCCATCACGACACCGACCGGAAAAACCATGTCGCTGCGCGTGTACGGCCAGCCCTCGATCTCGGGCAACGACATGTTCGTGCAGGCGACCGCGCTGGCCCAGAACTCGGATGTGCAGGTGGTGCAGCCCATCCTGTATCCGGACTACCCATCGGGCTGCACGGGCACCTCGTGTACCAAGTTCTGGGGACGCGCGATTCGCATCGCGGAGGCCGACGCCTCCACGGCCAGCGTCGACACCTCGCTGTTCGTGACCACCGGCTCGGGCCTGGGCGGGGTGCTGGTGGGCACGACCGGCGCGGGCGGCGGTCAAGCCGTGACCGCCTACTTTACCGGCACCAATCGCGTATACAGCCTCAGCTCGCCGCTCAGCGCCGCCGCCAACACCACCTACTCGCTGCGGCCGCTCTCGAGCAGCAACTTCGCGGTCCGAGCCTGGCTGGGCATCGACTGACCCCAGGGAGCTTGCAATTCCGGAAAGCTTCTACTGCTCCATGTGCTCGCGCACGACGCCGTCGGCGACCGAGATCTCGAACGTGGACAGGTCGGTCATGCTGGTGCAACCGGTATAGGCGGTCGCGCCCACATCGAAATCGCAGCAGGCGCGGGCATAGAACCAGGGCCGGGTCGGTGCCGCGCCGCCCGGCATCAGGGCGGCTAAAATGGCGTCGCCGGCCGTGTTGGCGCCGTTGACCCCGCTGGGCTTGGTGCCGGCGGGCCCGGCGATGGTGACGTAGCCGCAGTAGAGCTGACCGCGCGGCGGATTGACACCCAGCCCGGTCGACCAGCGCGTGTCGGCAAGCGGTTGCCAGTTCTTGGTCGTGAACTCGCTGGCGCCGGCCAGCTGCGGGTGGATGTCGGTGTCGGTGGTGCCGGCCGCGGTGTGGGTCGCGCTCAGATAGGTTCCCGACTCGGCCATGTAGGCCTCCTGCTTGGCCCGGATCTCGCCCAGCATGGCGTAGACCTCGGACTTGGCCGAGTGGCGCACGTAGCGCGAGTAGGAGCTGACAGCCAGCACCGCCACCACGCTCAGGATCGCAACCACGATCATGAGCTCGATGAGCGTGAAGCCGTCGGCACACCGATAGCGCTTCCCCATGGAATGATTATATCACGCTTGCGGCGGCGGGCGCCGGAGCCTCGACCTCGGTGTCCAGCGTGGATGGATCGGTGAGCAGCCGGCGCGCGGCTTTTGCCAACACGCCGGCGTGGAAGCCGTCGACGAAACGGTGATCGAAGGTCGCGTGCAGGCGCAGAGTGGGACGGGCGACCACCTGGCCGTTTTCGCACGCCGGCTCCTCGGTCACCGCGCCCACCAGGATCACGATGGGCGGGCCGCCCGCCGGAAACAGGGGCGCGTAGCCGGTATCGATGCCGAACATGCCGACGTTGGTCACCATGGCGCTGCCGAAGGGGTCGCGCGGCACTCCGGGCAGGCCGATGCCATGCGCATCCAACCAGGCCGCCAGGCGCAAGGCGAGCCGCAGCAGCCAACCCGGCATGCGCCGGCCCATCTTCTTGGTGCGCTCGAACACCGGGTCCTGGCGCGAGCGCACCGCGTGCGCGCGCTCGGCCAGCTCGCGGGCGATTTCCCAGGTCGGTTTCTGATCGGCGTGCGCGATCTTGGCGCCCGACAGGTCCGCGCCCTCCTCGGCCACGATCTGGAAGAACACGTCGATGCTGTCGCGCTGGTAGAAGCGGGTGCCGACCAGGCGGCCGTTGAGCTCCGGGCACGCGTGCAGAGCCAGCGCGACCGCGCGACCGACCACGTGGGTCAGCGTGATGCGAACGCCGGTGCGGGCGCGCAATTGTTCGATGTAGGCCAGAAGCGGTCGCGCGTCGAGGGCGAGCGTGCCCAGGATGGTGGGATCGCGGGGAGGATCCCAGGACGCCGCCGCCATCCGGCGCCAGGCCGGAACCTTCATGCGCGTAAAACGCGCCACGGCTCGATGGTACGGTCAGGTCGGGCCGGCTTGCAACGGGCACGCCGCTGAGCGCCGGTTTCGGGTACACTCGATCTGTCCATGCGGGTCTGCTTCGTGGTCAACGCGGTGCGCACGCAGCGGCTGACCTACACGACGCTGCACCTGGCGTACGAAGCCTACCGGCGCGGCCACGAAGTGCACGTGGCCGGCATCGATGCCTTCAGCTACAGCGACGACGACCAGGTGCTCGCGCACACGGTCAGCCTGCCCGCCGACACCTGCTCCAGCGCAAAGAAATTCTGGCGCGCGCTCACGGCCGAGGACGCTCCGCAGACCGAGATCTCGCACAGCCAGTTCGACGTGGTCTTTTTGCGCAACAATCCCGCCACCGCCGGTGAGGGCGGTGATCGCTTCAACCCGGCCCTCGGGTTCGGGAGGCGGCTCAAGCGCAGCGGCGTCATGGTGGTCAACGATCCGGACGGGCTCCTGCGCGCGGGCTCGAAAATGTATCTGGCCGGCTTTCCCGAGGAGGTGCGGCCCAAGACGCTGATCAGCCGCAGCGCCGAGAAGATCCGGCAGTTCCTGAAGGAGCTCGATGGACCGGCCATCTTGAAGCCGCTGGCCGGCTACGGCGGCAAGAACGTGTTCTTCGTGCGGCGCGGCCAGGCGTCCAACTTGAATCAGATGATCAGCGCCGTGCGCAAGGACGACTATGTGATCGCGCAGGAGTACCTGCCCCACGCGGCCCGCGGCGACAAGCGCGTGTTGCTTCTGGGCGGCGAGCCCATCCGCATCGGCAAGCACGTGGCGGCCTACAAGCGCATGCGGCCCAAAGACGACATCCGCAACAACATGCACGTGGGCGGGCGGCGCAAGCGCTGCGAGTTCACGGACACCGAGCAGCGGATCTGCGACCTTTTGCGGCCGCGCCTGGTGGCGGATGGCCTCTATTTCGTGGGCGTCGACATCGTGGGCGACAAGGTGCTCGAGATCAACGTGTTCGCGCCGGGCGGCATCCACAACATCAACGAGCTGTACGGAATCAACGTCGGCGAGGTGGTGGTGCAGGATCTGGAGAAGAAGATCGCAGTGCGCACGGCTTACAACCATACGCTCGCGCCCGAAGTGGTCATGAAAGCCTGAAACCAGGTTTGTGATAGATTGCGCTCGCGATGAGCAGCAAGCCCGACGATAGACTCCTGACCGCGCGCGAAATCGCCGCCTACATGCAGATGGGCGAGCGCACGGTGCTCAAGCTGGCCGAGGGCGGCGGGTTGCCGGGGCTGCGCATCGCCGGCCAGTGGCGCTTCAAGCGCGAGGTCATCGATGCCTGGCTGGTCGAGCGGATGGGCGTGTCGTCGGACGACGAGGCCGAGCTGGATCCGGCCAAGATCCCGGACGGGACGCGCCTGCCGCTGGGCGAGCTGCTCGACGTCGAAAGCGTGCTGCCGGATCTGTCGGCCAAGGATCGCGCGCAGGCCATCGAGGCGCTGGTGCAGCGCGCGTTCGAGCGCGGCTTCATCAGCGACAAGCCGTGGTTCATCGGCGCGATCGTGGAGCGCGAAAGCCTGGCTCCGACCGCGATGGAGGGTGGGGTAGCGTTTCTCCACACGCGCCAGCGCGGCGCCGCCAAGGTAGTGCGGCCGTTCATCGTGGTGGGCCGATCGTGGCAGGGCGTCGACTTCGGCGCGCTCGACGCCCGGCCGACCCATCTGTTCTTTCTGCTCGGGCTCAAGTACGACCGACTGCACCTGCCCATCCTGGGCCGCCTCGCGCGCTTGGCCAAGGGCGGCGGGCTGGTCAACAAGCTGCGCGCGGCGCCGACCGCGCAGCGCATCCGGGAGCTTCTGCTGCAGGAAGATCTGCGGCTGGCCCGGCCCAAGGGCAGCTGAGAGCTCTGAAACGAGCGCATCACTGTATCCAATCCGTCATCTTGGGGAAAAAGCCCGCGATCGTGGCGAGAGTCAGCTTCGCCACGATGATCAGTGAGATCGCGACGCCAGCGCGCCAGCCACGCTGCTTCTGCGCCGCCACGAGTGCCAGCGCACCAAGAACCATCGTCGCCAGGCCAACGAGAGGCAGCCCAACCAGCGCCACCGCGCCGGTGAAAGCGTGGTGCTTGAGCCACTGCGACGTGTGCGCCTGGTCGCGCGCCGCCAGGGTGACCAGGGGCACGAGCACGAGCTTGGCCAGGAACAGCGGTCCGCAATAGCAGTAAAGAATCGCGCCGAGCGTCGTCCGCAGCGGGCGACGAGCCCCGAGCAGCCGGAGAATTGCGTGGCAGAGAGCACCCCAGATGCAGAGGTAGCAGGCGACCGCGGTGGGCCTGACCAGGTCGCGCCACCAGGGCGCAGTGGGAGCGGCCACGGAAAGGACGGCCCGGCAAGCCACCGCGACCACTCCGAGCACGCTGACCGCGTTGAGCGCGGCAGCGAGCGGGTTGAGCACGCGGCGGTCGCCGTCCGCCCATTCCGAGTAGAAACGACGGGGCGCGATCGTGCTGTGCCAGACCAGGCTCAGAAATCCAGAAACATCTTGCCGGATGGTACGCCAGGCTTGCGCGGGCCAATTGGGGTCGGGCTCGCTGTGCCCTGCGGCATCGACCGGGACGAGGGATTCCACATCGACAGCCTACTCATTCAGTCGAATTACGCCAGGCTTCAGCCAGCCGGAGCCGAGTGCAGAGAACCCAGAGGATCCGGAGAGGAATTTTCTCTGCGTTCTCCGCGTTCTCTGCGGTGAAACGACCGGAGTCCGAGCGGCTATGCGCGCGACCGGGTGCGCAGGCGATAGCCGGCCACGTCCGAGCGCGCCGGATTGATCACCACCGCGCCCGCCTCCCCGTCGACCAGGATGCGGGAGCCTGCGCGCGCCCAGCGGAACAGCGCGTTCAGGCCCGCGCAGGCAGCCAGGCCGAGGGGGCCGGCCAGCGCCAGCCCGGGTGAGTCGTGGGCCGGTGCGGCCAGTGCCACGCCGATGCCTCCGGCCGCGGCCAGCTCGAGCGCGTCCCAGCTCGACAGCCGATGCGTGACCAGGACGGTTCCCGAGGACCAGGCAGGGGGCGTTTGTCCCAGTGCCCGCGCGGCCGCGCGATCGCACAGCCCCTCCAGATCCAGCGCCCGTCGCTTGAGCAGTGGATCACCCGACAGGGCAGCTGCCCGCGTGGCTTCCCGCGCCACCCGGTCGAGCGCCCGCGCCGCCCCGCACC
The DNA here is from genome assembly GCA_035258845.1 of Polyangia bacterium. Classification (GTDB taxonomy): domain Bacteria; phylum Myxococcota_A; class Polyangia; order JAHFDS01; family DATFWX01; genus DATFWX01. The sequence continues at coordinate 33,980 of DATFWX010000115.1, forward strand.
CGCCCGCGACCAGCTCCAGTGCCCGCTCGAGCACGCGCGCGTCGTCGAGCACGGCGGCGACCTCCGGAAACCGGCGCGCCAGCGGCGCCAGCGCGGCCGCCGCCTCCGCGTGCGCGTGCCGGGTCGCGCCCGGCTCGGCTATTGCCGGTGAGGCCGCCTGTCGGCCCGCCTTGTCATCGGGCCCGCGCGAGCCCGGCAGCCCGCCGCGCGCAAACGCAATGGTTCCGATGCGGAGCCCGGCCGCACCGGGCTCGCCGACCAATCGCACCGGACCTGTGTGCTCCTCGAGTGCGCTCGCCCGCGTGGCCGCGAGCGACACTGCATGCACGATCGGCATGGCGAGCGCCGCCACCAGCGTCACTTCGGCGGGTGCGAACGTGCGCTCGGCGCGCTGCACCACCAGGGCACCTTCCGCCCGCCCGTCGCCGAGCAGCGGCACCGCCAGGAACACCGGATACTGCTCTTCGCCGATCCCGGGCACCGGCTTGTTGCGCGGATCGCGCCCCGCCGCCGCCACCGAGACCGGGCGCAGGCACTCGACCGCAAAGCCGGTGATCCCTTCCCCCTGGGCCAGCCGCACGCGGCCCACGGCACCGGCTGGAAACCCCACATTGGCGCGCAGGATGAGCTTTCCGGCCTCGCCGTCGCGCAGGTAGATCGAGCACACGGGCGCCGCCACCAGCTGTGCGATCTGGCGCGCCAGCACCGCCAGCGTCTCGTCGAGCGGCCGCGCGCGCGCGGCTTCCGTGATCAGATCCAGAAAACCGTCCAGGCGCGCATCGCCACGCTGATGCACGCGTACCCTGCGCCGGGCGGACCCATAACGCCTCACGTTAGCCAGAATAGCGCACGATTGTTTCGCGAACATTTCGCTGCCGTGAATTGGCCGTAACTTGGGGCTACTTGCGGTGGACGTTGTACACGCCCTTGCCGGTTGCGACCGTGTGTCCGGGCGCCGACGGGTGGTACAGCCGCGCATCGATCACGCAGACCCGGTTGCCCACCCGCACCACGTGGGCCTCGGCTGCGATCAGCTCGGGCGCTGCCGGCAGCAGGTAATCCACGCGCAGGTCGATGGTCGAGACGACCGCGCTCGGCGACAGCTTGGTGAAGGTGGCGGCGCCACCGGCGGTATCGATCAAGGTCGACAGCACGCCGCCGTGCAGCGCGGGACGAAGCGGATCGCCGACGAACTCGGGCCGGAAGGGCAGCTCCAGATGCACGAACCCGTCGCCCACATCGACCACACGAATGCCGAGGAAGTGGTTGAACGGGAGGGCCTCCTCGAACAGTCGGCGGATCCGATGCTTCATGGATTCGTCCATGCAGGGCTTGTACACTACGGCCGCGCCATGCGAAAGCCCTCTCTTACCGCCTGGATCCTCGTCGGCGTGGCGGTGGGCATCGCGCTCGGTCTTCTCTGGCCGGCGGCCGGCCAGGCGGTCCGGCCGGTGGCCACCATCTTCTTGCGCCTGGTCAAGGTCATCGTGGCGCCGCTCATTTTCTGTACCCTGGTCGTGGGGATCGGGCGGCACCAGGGCATTGCGCGCATCGGGCTCAAGGCGATCATCTGGTTCGAGGCGGCGACCACGGTTGCGCT
>DATFWX010000116.1:0-2732 GCA_035258845.1 Polyangia bacterium
GGCGGCGTGGTGCAATCATGATCGGAGGCGCACTGCGGCGCGCCTTTTCGGTGGCCATCTATCCGCGCCACGGCGGCCGTGCGCTCGTCATCCACCACCGCCGGCTCGGCGTCTGGCTGCCGCCCGGAGGCGAGTGCGAGCCGGGCGAGACCCCGCTGGAGGCGGCCGCGCGCGAGCTGCGCGAGGAGACTGGCCTCAGCGGCCATTTTCCGGTTCTGTCGGACATCGAGGGCACGCCGCCCGGCCTGATCGGGTACGAGGAGCACGTGGCGGGTGGCAAAGGGCTGCACATGAACTTCGTGTTCGTGGCCGACGTGGGCTCGACCGAGGTGCGGCCCAACCGCGAGTTTACGGAGCATCGGTGGGTCGAGTCCATGGATGGTCTGGAGGCGCCGCCCAACGTGGGCCAGCTCCTCGCGGTCGCGCTGACGGCGCAGCCGCCCATGGGCGCGCTGGCGCGCCAGTTTCTAGCTGCGATCAACGGACGCGACCGAGCGCGCCTTGCGGCCTTGTACGCGGACGATACAGGGGCGGCGGCCGAAGGGGCCTGGGCGCCCCTGCTGGCGGCCGGCCCTCTGGAGCCGCAAGCCATCCTGGCCCAGGGCGAGCGCGCACTGCTCGTGTGCCCGGGCGTCGTGGTGCTGCTCGAGGGGCGGGGCGGGCGGCTCACGCGCTCGCGCATCTACCGCGAATGAGGTAGAACGGGATCATGATTACGGCGCAGGAGATCGTGCGGCTGGTCGAGGCCGCGCTGCCGGGAGCGCGAGCGGTCGCGCGCGATCTGACCGGCACCCAGGACCACTACGAGCTCATCGTGGTGGCGGCTGCCTTTGCCGGCAAGCCGCCCGTCGAGCGCCATCGGCTGGTGTATACCGCCCTGGCCGAGCCCTTGCGGGGGCCCCTGCACGCGGTCACGATCAAGACGTATTCGCCCGAGGAGGCTCCGCATGACGTCGGTGCATGACAGGATCAAAGAGCTGGTCGAGTCCAACAAGATCGTCATCTTCATGAAGGGCACGCCGCAGATGCCGATGTGCGGCTTCTCCGCCGCCACGGTCGAGGCGCTTAAGACCCTGGGACAGCCGTTCCAAGCCGTCAACGTGCTGGCCGATCCCGCGATCCGCGAGGGCATCAAGCTGTACTCGAGCTGGCCCACCATCCCACAGGTGTTCATCGGTGGCCAGTTCGTCGGCGGCTGCGACATCGTGCGCGAGCTCGCGGCCTCGGGCGAGCTGGCGCGTCTGGTCGCGGCCGCGAAGTAATCAGCGCGGCGCGGCCGGGATGTGAATGCGCTCGGTCGCGACCGCCTCCACGTCAGCGCGCCGGAAGCGCAGCGGCTGATGCGCTGCCGCCAACCAGGCCGCCTGCTGGTCGGCAAAGTGCGGGTCGGCCGGATCTTCGCGCGTGCCGCGTGCGAAGTCGACGGTCGCGACCGGCGTTCCGTCCTCGGCAAAGCCCACCACCATGCGATACAGCGCCATCTCGCGCGTAACCAGATGGTCGGCCGGCTGGCCGTGGTCGAAGAACGGCGTGGCCGCGACGTCGATGGTGTCGGGCCCGCCGTCGACCGCGACCTGGCTGGACAGGGCGGCGCCACCGTAGTCGGCGTCGAAGGCGGCAAAGTGAACGTCCTGCCAGGCAAACCCTGCCGGCGCCAGCGACCCGAAGCGGGTTTTCAGCCAGTCCGCGGTGTCGGCCAGGGCAGCCACCAGAGGGGTCCGCTCGCCGTCGGGCAGAAAGAATGCCGCCATCGGGTAGCGCCCATCGAGCACGTTGCGCAGCGCACCCAACAGGAAAGGCGGCGACCTCGACGCCACCGCGTCGAACAGAGCCGGCGTCACCGGCCGCAAGAACACGCGCTGGGTCGCGAACCAGGCCCAGCCGAAGAAGATGAGCGGCTCGCTGGCCGGGCGCGCAAAGCGGCGATCCCAGGCCAAAAGGCGCGCAGCCAGCTCGGTGATGTCGGCACGGCCCGCGTACGGCGCCAGAGCGGGATCGCTGCCGATGGCGGCCACCGCGGCTTGCAAGTGCGGGAGCAGCGCGTCGGCCAGGCTGCTGTGCACGTCGGCTTGCAGCGCCTCCATGTCGGCGCGGGCGGCCTTTCTCCCGCCCGCAAGCAGCCCTTCGAGCGCCTGCTCGATGCGATGGGCACGGAAGCCCTTGTCGTAGAAGGCGCCGTAGTAGAACGGATCATTCTCGACGTTGCCATCGGCAGTGAAGCCGAATGGGTCGTTGTTGGCCGACCAGAGATAGCCGCGCGCGGGCGCGCGCAAGTGCGGCAGCTTTTCGGGCGGCAGATCGCCGCGCGTCCACAGGCTGGCCGGATCGTCGCCGGAGACGGTGTGCCAGGGCATCGGCCGGGCAGCCGGGTCGCCGCGGTCGGGCACCGCTGCGTGTACGTAGTAGTCGATCGCGGTCGCATCGGCGGCAATGAAGTTGACCGCACCGACGTCGAGCAGATCGATGGCGCGCTCGAGCTCGTCGAGTGTGCGCGCCCGATCGAGGCCCAGGTAGGAGGCTGACTCGCGCGTGGCGCGGAAGCCGGTCCAGTTGAGCAGAATCTGCCCGTCGACCAGGAAATTGCGCGGCACCGGCAGGATCTCCTCGGGCAGGAACACGCCATAGCCGCGAATCTCGTGAATGGTGATGGTGACGTCGCGATTCTGGCCGACCGGCGCGTCCTGGAGCCGCGAGTGGATGATCTCGGTGCGCTTTTGAACGGGCAGCAATTG